>NZ_JBBAKG010000035.1:0-33318 GCF_040403615.1 Haliscomenobacter sp.
TCGAGCAATAAATCGAAAGTCTGTTCAGGGTGTTTTTCTATTAAATGCTTAATTAATTCTCCCCATTCATATTCAAAATGAATGTCCCTAAAATGAGATGTTTGCGCATCAACCACCTTTTGAATAGTTTTTTTCAAGTGCCCTAATGACCAATTCAAATCAGTTTCAGCGGCAGTTTTCAAAAAATCTGAAAAGAAAACGTCGCGGATTTGATGTGAATAGGTTTCAAAAATTTTAAACGTCAAAGGATTATCCCAAACATCAATATTCCGTAGGGTATTTTGAACAAGCCAAGCTTTACTTTCTATCTCGGGTAAGTCTGCTACAAATCGGAGTAATTCATGGCGGCTTTCAGGTAAGTGTCGAACCAATAGACCGTTCAAAATTTCTAACCACCGTTCCTTTGATTCTGGACTCGCTTCAATACCAAAGGGCGCTGCTTCAATCAAACGTTGTGGCTGTTTTTCTTCGATCAAAAACAATAGCCATTCTCGACTTTTAACCGAAGCAAGAAAGGCCTTGAAAAAATCAAAATTCAAAAAAATGAATTCTCGAGCGATTTGCATTTCTTCCGCGAAAGGTTTTTTCACATAACCAAGAAGCGAAAGAGCAAGCGACTTTAGGTGAAAATAAAACTCTGATCCGCTTAAAATCTCCCGCAACACTCGCAAATATTCTACACGATTATCGCCCTCTCTGAGAAATTCAAGCATCATTTTCAGGCAAGCTCGAATGTGCAAATTTTGGCGGTTTTCAAGTAAGTATTGCTCTACTGCGATACCACTTCTGACAAACTGCTTTGCAAATGAGAAATCGTAAAATGTTTGGTGAAAAAAGGTTAGTCCTTCTTTCGTTTCCAGTATTATACCTTCGCTTTTGAGATATTCCAGTTCTTTTGAAAAACGAGCGCGGAACGCTTTAGGATGGGCTACCAAATCTTGGTTGTCATACATTTTCCGGGCGAGTTCAAAAATCAGTTGTTCGATTTTTTCAGGAACAGCCGCTCTTTCCTCTGGAATTTTGATCTCGACAATTTTTTGCAACCAAAGTTCTTCATACAAATCGCGTAATACAGTGATTTTTTCAAAAGCCAAATCCGAGCGAAAAACCCGGCAAAAAACCTCGAGATGCAATGGCGTTTTCAACAAATCTATCAAGTCATTAGGCAGTTTCGGCGGATCACTTGAAAGTTTTTTAAGAACACCCAGAACTTCATCATTGCTCAACAATCCAAGTGTAAAAGCCTTTTGCCGTCGATAAAAAGCAAACTCGTGATCGTTTTGCAGATCATATTTTCTACACGATACTACTACGCGGACGTTAGGAATTTCCGCGAGGGTTTGCACTAAGTTTGTAAAGTTTTCTAAATAAATACGTTTTGACGAAAGCGACTGAGACAATGCGTCAATCTGGTCAATTAACACTACAACGCGTTCATTTTCTTGTACCAATGCCCACACCATTTTTTCAATACCGTCTTTCAGATTTAGGATTTCTTCTAATTTTCCGGTACTTTCCACACAGTATTGGTCTGCTTTAATACCCAGAACTGGCATTTTTCGATCCTGAAGCGCCAAAAGTACATCACGAAGAACAACCGATTTTCCCGTGCCTGCATCACCCGCTAAGAGCGCGATGCCTTTTTGTTCTTTGGCCAATGGTGCATCAATCCACTCAATGAGTTGATCAGTTTCGGTGCGCTGAATGTGGGAATCGGAAACGTTTTGGAAATTACTTTTACAATCGTATAGCCGATGAGAGGCTGCTGAAAATTTTTCCAACAGATTTTGGGGGTCTAATTTTAAGAAAGACTGCTCAGTGATTTGTTTGACTTGAAATTCATTTAAATTGTCGATCAGATTTACCAAGCCATATTGAATTCTATTTCTTTCTAAGCTGAAATCTTCATAGGTTATAATACCGCGCCCAAAATCATACTCTAGGGTTGAAAAACGTTTTTCTAACAGTAAAATATCATTACCACCTATTGTGGAGTAAATGAGCTTAATACCTTCTTTTAAAGGCAGTTCTTTTAGCGTTTGCAGTGAATCTTTCAAAATTCGAAACTTTACCCTAGGTATACTGCCCTCCGTCAAGTTTTGTGCATAAGGGTTGACAAAAACCTCTTAAAAAGCGGATAAGTTTCACTGATTCTATGCACAAAACTTGGCGGTAAGCAGTATAATTCATTTTCAATGGCTAGGTTATTATCTATTCTTAGTTAAAGGGCTTTATTTCACTTTCGAGATCGACCGTTGCGTGCGATAAAACCCATCCAATAAATTCTCTAGTAATTCTGGCAATTGAATATTCTGAGCATCAACCCAATTCTTAACCTCTTTATTCAAATTAATTTTTACCTCCACATAAGCTTCTTGTGCAAGCACTGGATCATAATCGATACGTTTCCACTCACCTGCGAAATCATCATCGTCCATTACAATGTCATCATCGTTGTAATAAACAGCCTCATCTGGAACAACTATCCCATGCTTAGCCAGCTTCATAACATCTAAGGCTTCAACTTTGATGTGGTCAAAGCTGATGGTGTAAGCTTTGATTGACTCACCCGAATCGATTTTGTGTAGAGCTTCAGAAACTGAAATTTCATTCGTTGTTGTCATCTGATTTGGAGAATTTGTTAGCAAGATACTCATTCCTTTCCTCTTTGCTGGAACGTCGTGCTGAAATGATTCGAATAATCAGGTCCCTCATCGTGTAAACTACGGTCACAAAAACCTGGAAAGCTTTTCCAATGGTGACATAACGTGTTTCATCATTTCTTTTTACGACAAAATGCAGCCTATCTTCATCATTGAAAACGTCACTAGCATCGTCAAAAGATATTTTATGCTTTCGCTGATTCGACTCATTTTTATTATCGTCCCATTCGAATTTAGGCATACCAGGTTGTTTTACTTGTTAATCTGCATTTTCAGGAATTTGTTCCTTCAAAAATACGTATTTTCGAGAATTCTATCAAAGCTTCTAATAAACATCTGAATAATAAAACACACTGGCTTATTTCCCCAGCATATACCGCCACGCTGGCCGCACCAAAACCTTCTTATTCCCCACTTACACACCCTTCGTTTGATCCCTAGTCAAAATATCCCGTTCCGGTAAATCAAGAAATGCCAAAGCAGCAACCGTCCCTTTATAGGAGGATAAAAAACGTCAAATTCATCCCTCTGCAAAGGGATGAATTTAATTTTTTCACCCAAATTAATCAATCTACTCCTGCCTGCAACTTTCTCAAACTTTCCTATGAAAAATAGGTACAAAATACTTTAAATTTATCGCTCTTTGACCATCACATCAACGCAAACAGAACAAACTATGGCATTCAAAACCAACATTAGTAAAAAGCTTCCGCTATTCGCAATGCTCATGCTGCTCATCTACTCCTGTATGAAACTGCCTGAGGTGATTTCCATTCAGGAAAGTTCAGCGAAGGCCATGCAGAAAGCGAAAGATTTGCAGGGAAAAACCGCGATCAAACTGGCCGACGGCATCCAAATGAGCCTCTGGGCTACCGACTCCCTTGCCCCAGACCCGGTGGCCATGGACATTGACAACCTGGGCCGCGTGTACCTCAACCGCACCAACCGCCAAAAAAACTCGGAATTCGACATTCGCGGTCACCGCGACTGGATGACCGAATCCATTGGCCTGCAAAGTGTAGAAGAGCGCCGGGCTTTTTTGCACAAAATTTTTGCGCCTGAGCGCAGCAAAGAAAACGCATGGCTGAAAGACGTCAACAACGATGGCATTCACGATTGGCACGATTTGGCCGTTGAGCGCGACGAAATCTGGCGCCTCGAAGACCAGGATGGTGATGGCATGGCCGATAAATCGACCCGCATCCTAAACGACTTTTACAACGAAGTTACCGATGTAGCGGGTGGCCTCCTGGTGACCGCCAAAAACATCTTCGTGGCCATAGCTCCCGACCTTTGGAAAATCAAATACGATAAAGGTGTAGTAGGTAAAAAGACTTCCCTCGCAACCGGATACGCGGTGCACATTGGCTTTAGTGGCCACGGCATGTCGGGCGTTACCGAAGGCCCGGATGGCCGGATTTACTGGAACATTGGTGATATTGGGGCCAACATCACCACCGTTGATGGAAAAAAACTGCCCAATCCCAACTCTGGCCTTATTTCCCGCGCCAATCCCGATGGCAGCGATTTTGAAATTTTCGCAACCGGTTTGCGCAACACCCACGAATTTGCTTTTGATGAATACGGCAACCTCATCTCTTCCGACAACGATGGCGACCATCCCGGAGAAAGCGAGCGCCTAGTACACGTTGTAGAAGGCTCCGATGCGGGCTGGCGCTCCAACTGGCAATACGGCAAGTATACCGACCCAAAAAACAACAAGTACAACGTGTGGATGGACGAAAAACTGTACAAGCCCCGCTGGGAAGGTCAAGCGGCCTACATCGTTCCTCCGATCATGAACTACCACAACGGCCCAACCGGGATGGTGTACAACCCTGGAACGGCGCTGGGATCGGCCTGGAAAAACAAATTCTTCCTGGTAGAGTTTGTCGGTACACCAAGTCGCTCACCGATCTGGGCTTTCGACCTCAAACCCAAAGGCGCATCGTTTGAATTGAAAAGCGAAACCAATCTGGTGACCGGAATTTTGCCAACTGGCATCGAATTTGGCCCCGACGGCGCTTTGTACGTAGCCGACTGGGTGAATGGCTGGGACACCAAAAACTATGGCCGGGTTTGGAAAGTAGACGTAACGGCTGATAAGAACGACCTTGCCGCCGAGCGCAAGGAAACCAAACGCCTGATGGCACTGGATTACGAAGTGCAAACCAACGAGAAATTGGGCGAATTGCTCAAATATGGCGACATGCGCATTCGCCAAAAAGCCCAATTCGAACTGGTAAATCGCGGCAGCAAAGGGTTGCCAATTTTGACCCAGGCCATTGCTCAACGGAAAAACCAACTGGCAAGGGTTCACGGCATTTGGGGCGTAGGCCAATTGACCCGCGTAAATCCAAAATATGCCACTTCCCTCCTACCCTTGCTGAAAGATGCCGATTCAGAGATCATCGTGCAAGCAGTCAAAATGCTGGGAGATGGAAATATTGCCTCAGTGGGGCCAGAGTTGATGCCATTTTTGCAACACGAAAATCCTCGTTTGCGCTTTTATGCAGCGGAAGCACTGGGACAAATCGCGTTTGCCCCTGCGGTACAACCCTTGATTGAACTGTTGAAAGCCAACAACGATGAAGACCTCTACATCCGCCATGCGGCCGTGTTGGCTTTGTCCAGAATTGGGCAGGCTGAGCCGCTCATTGCGCTGGCCAACAACCCCAGCAAAGCGTTGCGCACTGCGGCGGTATTGGTGTTGAGAAAATTGAAAAACGAAAAGATCGCATTATTCCTGAACGATGCCGATGAATACGTGGTGACCGAAGCCGCCCGTGCCATCAACGATGATTTGTCGATCCCTGCGGCATTGCCTGCTTTGGCTGCCACTTTAAAGGAGAAAAGATTTACGTCCGAGCCATTACTGCGCCGCGCCATCAACGCCGCGTTGCGGGTGGGTGGAGCAACAGAGCTGGATCTGTTGATTGCTTTTGCTACTCGTACCGATATCCAGGACAACATCAAGGCGGAGGCATTGGCCACCATTGGTTCATGGGCAAGCCCTTCACTAACCGACCGGGTAGATGGCCGTTTTCGGGGCAAACTGGATCGCGATGCTGCGCTGGCACGCACCAAAATCAAGCCTTTTGTCGCGGATTTTTTGAAAGAAAGCAATCCTGAAACCTTGATAGCCGTGGCTGGCCTGTTGGCCAATTTGGACCTGAATGATTCCAATAACACACTGGCAAAAATTTACAACGAGAATACCAATGCCAAAGTGAGAGCTGCGGTATTGATGGCACTGAACCGCTTGCAATACACCCAAATGGAGTCGGTGATCAAGAGCGGCATGGAAGACAAAGAAGAAAGCCTGCGCACAGTGGCGCTTGGTTTGCTCAACAACTCAAACGTGACCAAAGCAACCTTGCCAGGGATTGTTCAATCGGTGTTTAGCAAAGGCGGAATTCGCGAGCAGCAGCAATTGCTGGTGGTACTGGGAAAACTGAGTGCAGACAAAACCCAAACCATCCTCGAAGATTTGGTACAGCAACTACAAGACAAAAAATTGCCTCCGAGCTTGCGGCTGGAGCTCAAAGAAGCAATCGATGCTTCTGGCGTGGCCAGCCTGAAAGCCAAAATGGATGCCCTCAAACCGGGTTCTTCGCCATTGGATGCATTTACCGATGCTTTGTATGGTGGCAACATGGCCGAAGGCCGCAACATTTTCAACTACAACTCTGCGGCGCAATGTACGCGTTGTCATGCCATTCGGGGAGAAGGTGGCAATGCTGGACCAAACTTGACGGAGATTGGCCGCACCTTGTCGCGCGAGCAGCTTTTGCAAGCTTTGATCGAGCCGAGTGCGCGTTTGGCACCTGGATATGGTACCGTAACGCTCAAGCTCAAAGATGGCCAGGAAGTTTTTGGCGTCCTTGAGGAAGAGACCGAAACGGTGCTGAAATTGAAGACATCGGATGCCGAGCCTTTGGTGATTCAGGTTTCCAGAATTGCGAGCCAGGAAAATACGCCTTCGAGTATGCCGTTGATGGGAGAGGTCTTGTCGAAGCGGGAGATTCGGGACTTGGTGGAGTTTTTGGCCATGCAGCGGAGGTAGAATTGTAGTCAAAGCATCTTGACCTAAAAGGCTACTTTTAGAACAAAAGGATGAGTTTTGGCTGCGCCAAAATATTAATTCACCACGACGTCACAACGATCACGACGTTTTACGCACTTCGTGCGATTTAACACGACGCTTGCGTCGCGTAGTGCGGAGCAAAACGTCGTGATCGTCGTGACGTCGTGGTGAAAAAAATGCAGCGAAGCTGCGTAGCAAGAAGCTTATTTGGCCAGGCCATCCATGGTTTTGCGAATCTTGGCGGTATATGCACCTAGGTAAGCTGGAATCTGTTTGTCATCTGTATCGATTCTCCAACTGCGGGTGGTTTTGCCCTGTTTGATTTCCACATAAAAACCACCTTGATCCGCACAATCCGGGCAACCGACTTGTTCTTTTTCTTTCAGCAATTCTGCGGGAAAATCTTTGAGCAATGTTTTTGCAGCGTTTACAGCATCCGTTGAAAGAGATTTGGTATCGTAAGCAATGGTGGTGTCAGGATACCCCCGATCGATCAGATCTGAATAAAGGCCATTTCCTTCGAGTTTGTACACGTGGGTACAATTGCTGAGGCAACGACCATAAAAAGTTCCGAAGGCAAAGTGATCGACATTGCCAATGTTCAAAGTAGAAAGTTGATCTTCTTCTTTTGACGTGCAGGCGATCGCAGTCACTAACATAAAAATGGAACTAAACCAGATTAACTTCTTCATGTCGGATTTTTTTGAGATAGACGTATCCAAATGGGGAAAGGGTTTGGTTAAACTTAAAATTTCAATCTCAGGGCACCGATCGATAATCCAGCAGCAGTGCCGATCAGCAAGACGTCTTTACCCGCTTGTAATTTCTCCTGCTGATACAACTCAAAGATTCCCAATGGAATGGATGCCGCAACACAATTGCCATAATCGCTCAGAGTATTGATTACACGCTCCTCAGATAAGCCATAACGTTGCATAAAATACTCATTGCCAAATTTACTGGCTTGATGCGGTACAATGTAGTCGTATTGCGTTAGTGCCTGCCCGGTTTTTTGGGCCAAAACAGCAAGAAAATCATCCAAATAGCGCAAGGTCATAGAAATGAGTTGACGGCCATTCATTTGAAAATAAAGAGAATCTTCAGGCGTATCGGGTACTAAATCCCGCTGTTTGATGCCCCCCACTGGTATCATCGCCAATTGAGCGCCCTCCGATTGATTGATAAAATAGGCAGGCTCAGGTTCATATCCTCCGGTCTCGGTAGCTTCCAGAATCACAGCAACCGCGGCATCTCCAAACAAGGTATAGGTTTTGGCATCAGCTGGATTCAAGGCTCGGGAGGGCAATTCGGCAGTTACAATGGCTACTCTGCGAAAGCCCCGATGCTGAATGTACAGGTGTGCAATATCGAGTGCATGCATAAAGCTCAAACAGGTACCATCAACATCAAAACAGGGGAATGCGGCTGCACCCTCTTTTTCCAAAGCTTGCTTGATCAGACAGGCGTTGTGGGGAATGGGGTGATCAAAAGAAGCACCAGCATAAAGCAGCATGTCGAGGTCTGCACAGTTCAGTTGTGCTTCGTCCAAGGCCAATTGTAGGGCTGAAGTCGCCAGGGAAGTCACATTTTCAGATAGATTTGCCCAGTGTCGGCGCAAAACACCTGTATTTTTTTCTGCCCACCTTAGAGCCAACCCATTCTGTGCTTCCAATTGAGCGGACAAAATGGGCTGACCGGGTAGTACACGCGCGCAAGACTTTAAATGTATTCTCATAAACAGCGGATATGCGAAGTATGACGCAAAAAATTACTTAAAGTTCGCAATAAATGCCGTCATCGGTAAGATTGCGGCAGGGGTAGCGCCAGGTAATGTTATCGCCTTCAATCAAATCATCGGCATTTTCAGGGCCCCAGGTGCCGGATGGATAGCCATATATTTTCATCTCTGGATTGGCTTCCCAGGCTTTCAGGATGGGGTCTACAAATTCCCAGGCCGCCGCCACTGCGTCTCCACGGGCGTAAAGCGTGGCGTCACCCTGGATACAATCCAACAACAGTCGCTCATAAGCTTCCGGAATGTAGGCATCGGTGAGGTCACTGTAGTGAAAGTCCATATTGACGTCGGTAGCTTGCAAGCCTTCGCCGGGAATTTTCATGGCAAATTTGAGCAGAATCCCTTCGTTGGGCTGGATGCGAATCACCAAGATGTTTCCAACGTTGGGCAATCCATTTCCTTTGCTGAACAAATGGTGGGGCGTAGGCTTGAAATGGATGACGATTTCGGTAACCCGGGTAGGCAAGCGTTTGCCAGTACGGAGGTAAAAGGGTACACCTGACCAACGCCAGTTGTCGATGAAAAACTTCATGGCAAAGTAAGTCTCGGTACGCGAATCTCTGGCTACGCCTTCTTCTTCTCGATACCCGGGAAAGTTTTCCCCTTTGACTTTGGATTGGGTGTATTGCCCGCGAATGACATTATTTTGGATGTCTTCATCCGACAATTGGCGCAGCGATTGAAACAATTTCATGCGCTCGTTGCGGATGCTCGTTTCAGTTGCCTGTACAGGTGGCTCCATCGCAACCAGTGCGACCAATTGCAAGAGGTGATTTTGTACCATGTCCCGCATGGCACCTGAGCCATCGTAGTAGCCGCCGCGCTTTTCAACACCCACTGTTTCTGCCGCAGTTACTTCAATGTGCTGGATATAATTGCGGTTCCAGATTGGTTCAAAAATGCTGTTGCCAAAGCGGGTAATCAGCAGGTTTTGCACGGTTTCCTTGCCCAAATAATGATCGATGCGGTACAGTTGGGCTTCGCTAAAATACTCGAGCAACTTTTTATTCAGATCCAGAGCTGTCTCTAGATTGTATCCAAATGGTTTTTCGATAATCAAGCGTTTCCAGCCATCCAGCTCCCGGTGAAGGCCAACTTCGGCCAGGCTACGGGGAATGATTTCGTAAAGGCTGGGTGGAGTAGAAAGGTAAAATATATAATTGTCGCCCGTTTCGCGCTCTTCGCTGATTTCTTTTAGTCGGGCTCTAAATGCCGGGTAATCTGCCGGATTGTTGGTTTGCATGGCGTAGTAATAAATCCGCTCTGCAAATTTGGCGCGATCGCCATTGCCATTTACGTCCTTGAGGTGTTGGTTTTGGAAAACAACTTTTTCGCGATAGGCTTCATCGCTAAAAGCAGAACGGCTTACGCCTACGACCGCAAAATTGTCGGGTAAAAAACCGCGACAGTGCAGGTTGAAAACGGCCGGGATCAATTTCCGTTCGGTCAAATCACCGGAGGCGCCAAAGATGACCAAAATGTGATTATCCGTCTTTTTCATGTTAATTCACTTGGGTGCTTGGGTTGTGTTTGGATAAAAATAGACTCAAAGATAAATGAGAAGGTGGAATATTCTGAGCCAACATTATGAGATGCAGGTTTGTTTCTTTGGTATCATTTAACTCAACTCATTTACCTAGAAAAAGTAAAGCAATTGGAAAAAGTTTACCTCAATTTAGGTAAAGTAGTATCTTGGCAGCGTAAGAATTGGGTTAATTAAGGCCCACTTTGCACTTCGAAAATAGACCTAACAATCTTCATTTTTATTCATTCATCATTCCTATTTTATGTCACAGCAATTTGACTTTGGTATGGTTGGCCTCGGGGTTATGGGGCGTAACTTTATCCTCAATGTAGCAGACCATGGCTTTTCAGCGATTGGTTTGGATACCGACCTCGCCAAAGCCAATGCTTTGGACGAAGAAGGCCAGGGAAAACCCGTACAAGGGACTACCTCCAAAGAAGAATTTATTGCTGCGCTAAAAAAGCCACGAAAAGTGATGTTGCTGGTACCCGCCGGAAATCCAGTCGATGCAGTAATCGATAGCTTCTTACCCTTGCTGGACAAAGGAGACCTGATCATTGATGGGGGCAATTCTTTTTTTGCCGATACCAACCGTCGCGAAACCTATCTAAGTACCAAGGGCATCCATTTTATGGGCATTGGCGTATCGGGAGGATCTAATGGAGCTCGCTTTGGCCCTAGCATTATGCCGGGAGGAGATGCAGGTGCGTATGAACTGGTTCGGCCTATTCTGGAAGCTGTGTCTGCCAAAGTCAATGGCGACCCTTGTGTAGCCTATTTGGGCGCTGGTTCTTCGGGAAACTATGTCAAAATGGTACACAACGGCATTGAATATGGCCTGATGCAACTTATTTCAGAGGCTTACGACATTTTGAAAAGAGGCTTGGGCTTGAGCAATGCAGAATTGTATTCTCTTTTTGCAAAATGGAATACAGGACGACTGCACTCTTTTTTGGTTGAAATCACGGCGCATATTTTTACCGTAAATGATGCTTTGAGTGATCAGATGTTGGTAGACATGATCCTGGATCAGGCCAAACAAAAAGGTACGGGGAAATGGACTTCGCAAAATGCCATGGACCTGGGTGTTCCGGTTCCAACCATCGATATAGCGGTTTCCTTGCGGGAGCTTTCGGCCTTGAAAGCTGAACGAATGCAAGCTGAAGGGCTCTATGGCACGGCACAAAAAATTGAAACAGATCAATCCGAATTATTAGAGGCCGTTGAACAAGCACTGTATTTCAGTTTCATCGTGACCTATGCTCAAGGGATGGCACAGTTGACGGATGCTTCGAAGGAATACAATTATGGGGTAAATATGGAAACCGTTGCCCGGATTTGGCGTGGAGGGTGCATCATTCGCGCTTCAATGCTGGAAGATTTCCGCAATGCTTACCACAAAAATCCTGTACTCCCGAACTTGTTGTTGGATGAAACCATTGCTGCTCAACTCAAGGTGGATGAAGCAGGTATTCGCAAAGTAGTGGGCGCTGCGATTAAGAGTGGTATTCCAGCACCTGGCTTATCGGCTAGCTTAACCTATTTCGATGCCTACCGCAGTGGACGGTTGCCGTTGAATTTGGTGCAAGCACAACGCGATTACTTTGGTTCTCATACCTATGAGCGTACGGATCGGGCTGGTATTTTTCATACAGAATGGGACTAATTTTTTCAGTATAACTTATTGTAGCGTATGATATTGCATGCAACAGCCCAGGATATTCCTGCGCTAGTAGCGCTGATCAACAGTGCTTATCGTGGAGAAGGATCCAAACAAGGTTGGACCACTGAAGCAGACTTAATTAAAGGTTTACGCACTGATTTAGAGGATTTGAAGGAAATATTCAGTGATCCGGAAACAACTTTTCTAAAGTTTTGTGACGATTCCTCTGGAACAATCATTGGTTGTGTTCGTTTGCAAAAAAAAGACAATCGGTTGTACCTCGGAATGCTAACGGTTTCGCCTATAGTACAGGCCAAAGGCATTGGCAAACAAATGTTGATAAAAGCAGAAGAAGTAGCTAAAGAACAAAACTGTCTGGCTATTTTTATGACTGTTTTATCGATACGAGCGGAGCTTGTTGCCTGGTACGAGCGCCATGGCTATCAAAAAACCGGGGAGGTTTTGCCATTTAGTCCCAATCCAAAATTTGAGATCACGACCCAGCAATTGGAGTTTCTGGTGTTGGAAAAGCCGATTGTGTGAGTTGAAGAAGAGTAGGCCATTTGTTGCTTACTCTCCTTCTATGCCTGATTGAGGAATATTGCCTTCTGCAATTTCCGCAGCTACGTCCCCTACTTTTTCCAAAGGTAAGCTCAGCAATTCGGAGGTTTGTTCGGGTGAAAAGCCCTTTAAAAGCAGTTGAGTGATGGCAAATTTGAGCCCTTTCTCTTCGCCTAAGGTTTCACCTTTCTCAATGCCTTGGGCTTCTCCTATCTCGATTCCCTTGGCTTGACCAATTTCGATGCCTTTCTCGATGCCTTTGGCTTCCCCTATTTTTATCAATTCGGTCTTGATTGCTTCCTGAATCCCCATGGGTTGATTTAGTTGTATGAGTGAATCAATTTCTTCTCTTATTTCCCAAAACGCACACATACTGGCGTAAACACCTTCTCTTCCTTCTTGAATTTCAGCTTTCCATCAGGGCCAATACTCAATATAAGGATATTGTCAGAGTTTTGATTCGCAGCATACAGAAAGCGGCCATCAGGAGAGATCGCAAAGTTACGCGGCACTTCACCTTGGGTAGAAGCGTGGCCAATCAAGCTCAGTTTTCCATTTGCAGCAATGCTGAAGCCGACAATGCTGTTGTGGCCACGGTTGGCAGCATATAAAAATTGGCCATTGGAGGTGATGTGAAGATCGGAGCAGGTATTGCTTTCTTTGTAGCCAGCAGGCAAGGTGCTAATACTGGCTACTGTATCCAGCATGCCCGTGGTTTTGTCCCAATTCATTTCCGTTACTTTACAGCTCAGTTCGTTCACTACATATGCCTTATTGAGGGTTGGATGAAAAGTAAAATGACGTGGCCCTCCAGCAGCTTGAACTTTGGTTGCACCAACCCGGGTGAGTGGATTTTTAGCATCTTTGTAATTGATAGAGTAGATGTAAATGTTGTCTGTGCCCAAATCAGGAACATACAAAAAACGATCATCTGGAGAGAGGTTTACACTGTGCGGATGCGGCGCATCTTGTCTGGAATGGGGCCCTTTGCCTTGGAAGGCTTCTTTGTAAATGGCTTCACCCAAGCCACCATTTTCCGCAATGGGATATACAGCAATCGCTCCTGCGTAATTGGCCACAAAGACATACCGCCCTTTGCCGTCCGTACTCACATGGCAAGGCGCAAAGGCAAAAGTCGATTGCTGATTGATTTTTTCGAGGTGATCTCCTGCCTGGCGATAAGCGACTACTCGCCCTGCTTTGTCTACAGCTGCTCCAATTTCTTCTACGGCGTACAAGTATTTGCCATCAGCACTGGGGGTTAAAAAAGAAGGATTGACAATTTCTTTTTGCACGCCAATTTTGTCCAGATAGCCCGAGGCACTATCAAGTTGGTACAGGTATATTCCTTCCCCTTTGCCGTTCACATGGCCTTCTTTGCGGGTGTAGGTGCCGACAAAGGCGGAGTAGGTTTTGGCCGCTTTTTTCACGACTTGAGTGGTTGTTTGGGTACCCGATTCACAGCCAAACAGGGCTAAAAAAGCAATAAATAGTGCTGATGGTTTCAAGTGTTGCATGCTTTTTTGTGGGCAAGATAGGGAAAAGTTGGAGAATTTGAATCAGCGCTAATGCGTTGGGTTTTTCTCCGCTTTAATACAAGACATTCTGTTCTTGATGGTCTTTTTGAAGGTCACATCTGAATTAAACTAGTCTGACGCAAAAAATTACTTCCCGATTTTTTGAGGGGGTTTTGAATAGAAAGCTCACTTGAAATGAACCGTTCGACTTCCTATTCAAAACCCAAAATCGGGAAGTTAATTTTTCTGCGTTACTTAACGTTTGAGTAGTTTAAAAGCCATTTCTCTTCCTTGGCCTTGAAACAGGGCAAGATTGATCCAAAAAAAGCAAATTGCTCCATGAGTTGAAATTTGTCGTTGCCCCCAATGTCGTAACATGCTGCAAATCCAGCATCTTTGGCCAATTGAATGGCAATTTGGTGGCGAGTGCTCCGCCTACGTTTCCAGTGCCAATGATAGCAATAGTCATAGTTGTTGGATTTGGCTTATTCTTCGCGTACTAGAAAAAGCAGCGACTTCAAAAACATTGGTTTAATTTTGCCAGCTGGTTAAAAACCATCTTCAACTTTTCTTATCGACTCAACATCCTAAACGTCATAAAATGGGTAAGCGTTTAGCACCTGCTGCTAATGGATTGCAGGTTTAAAACCCACAGATGAACTGTGGTAAAAATGAGTCGGTGGAGTTGAGTAGTTAAACTTTATCAAAAATGTTAAAATCCGAACTCCGCATATTAATCGCCCTGGGATTGCCAATTGCATTGGCCGAGTTGAGTGGCATGATCCTGGCTACACTGGGAACCTATATGATTGGGCAAGTGAGCGTCACCGATGTTGCTGCTGCGGGGGCGGCCAATCCCATCTTTTGGTTGGTGGCATTGATAGGTATTGGGGGTTTGTCGATGACCTCGCCTCTGGTTGCGGCGGCAGACGAGCGGGGAGACGCAGCTGAAGTCAAGCGACTCTTGTTTGCCAGCAGCATAACTTCTTTGTTTTTTGCGCTGGCAGAAGGGTTGGTATTGGCGACACTCAATCTGAATTTCCAGGTATTGGGGCACAAAGCAGATGTTGCAGCCTTGGCGAGTCCCTATTTGTGGATACTGATTGCGCAATTGCCGATGATGTCCTTGTATTTCAATTTCATTTATTTTACGGATGGGCTTTCGATGACCAAGATCGGGTTGGTCTTTTCCTTGGTTGGGGTTGTGTTAGGCGCCCTGTTCAATTGGTTGGTTGTGTTTGGCCACTGGGGTTTTCCTAGGATGGGGTTGTATGGGCTGGGGATTTCTTCGATCCTGACCATAAATTTGCAATTGGTAAGTATGCTTGTTTACCTGCGCAACAGTCAGCGTTTCAGGCATTTTATGGAGACCCATATCTCCTGGACAGAAGTTTGGGAAAAAACAAAAGCCTTTATTGGCATTGCGTTGCCCGTGAGCGGACAAGCCTTGATCGAGTACATGGCGTATGCGCTGGGAGCCGTGTGGGTTGGTCATTTAGGAAAGTACCCTTTGGCTGGACATCAGATTGCCATGACTTTGGTTGGTACTACATTTGTGGTACTCATGGCCATAGGCACGGCAGGTTCCATTCGCATTGGGCAGGCTTTTGGTCAAAAAAACCCGAATCAAATCCGTTTATCTGGCTACGCAGCCATGCTCTTGGCCGTCGGGCTGGTTTTGATACCAGCAACAACCTTTATGTTCGGATCTCAGGCTTTAGCTCGTTTTTTCATTGACGATCCCAAAGTTTGGGACATTGCATCGTCGTTGATCGTGATAGCAGGTTTTTTTCAGGTATCGGATGCCATGCAATCTGTGGGAATTTCCCTGTTGCGAGGAATGGAAGACACCCGAATGCCTTCTTTGATTTCATTTGTAGCTTACTGGATGCTAGGCATGCCTATCGCTTACTGGCTTACCTTTTCCCTACACTGGGGCGTACAAGGTATTTGGGTGGGTTTTTTGATAGCATTAAGCACTCAGGCCCTTTGGTTTACCTGGCGTTTTGATCAGTTGAGCAAAAAACAAGTCTAATTTTTTTCGGGCCACACCTCCTTTTTACTC
Organism: Haliscomenobacter sp.; assembly: GCF_040403615.1. Lineage (NCBI taxonomy): Bacteria > Pseudomonadati > Bacteroidota > Saprospiria > Saprospirales > Haliscomenobacteraceae > Haliscomenobacter > Haliscomenobacter sp. The sequence continues at coordinate 15,877 of NZ_JBBAKG010000035.1, forward strand.
AATCCGCAGTATAGGGGTAAAGTCATTCACTTTGACCCAATGCCATATTGGTAAAAACCCAAAATCATATGTTTAAGGCTCAACACGCAAACAAAAAAAACACCTGGATTATTCCTGAGCTTGTGTTTTCTAGGTTTTTTTAACGCTCTTTCCGCACAAGTAGTGATTACGGAAGTCTATTCAACCGGAGAAGTTGAATTAAAAAACCTGGGCACCTCCAATGTCAACATCAGTACCTACTGGCTGTGCAACTTCCCTGCTTACGATTTGATTTCTGACCTCACTTTCACTTGCGGTAGCGCCGTAATTGAACCGGGCAAAGTAGCGGTTGTCAAAGGGCAATCGGTTACGGTTCCTCTTGCTGATATCACCAGCAAGTATCAGCCTGGTACAGAATGCAAAATTTGGTTCGATTTTGGTTGACTCTACTGGCAAAACTCTTTAATTCTTTTCTCGTGATTCTTTGTTGAAAAACAAATACACGAATTCCGCCTTTAGCAACAATGCGGTTTGGCCAATTTACAACGATACGTTGAGAAGGTTTCCTTCTGGAATAAGTAATACCTTATTTAAATTAGCTACCGTTTTTGGCGGCCAAAAACGGGCTTTTAAGCGAGGTGAGCATCGAGCAATTGGTGCTCGCCTCTTTTTTCGATGCCTAACTTACAACTCCTTCCGCCGCTCCCAGTAATTCAAATCTTCCGTCTCTTGCAGGATATGCAGGTAATTTTCATAACGCAAAGGGCTGATTTCCTCCCTTTCCAAGGCTGCTTTCACGGCACATTTGGGCTCGTTGCGGTGCAGGCAATCGCCGCCAAAGCGACATTGGGTAGACAGGGCAAAGATTTCCCGAAAATTATGTGCGATTTGATTGGGTTCCAAGTGAATGAAACTCAGGGTCTTGATCCCAGGTGTATCGATGATTTGGCCGCCGATGTCTAATGGATGCATTTCGGCAAAGGTGGTGGTATGCTGGCCCTTCCCGGAGTAATCAGAGATGTCTCCTACGCGGAGTTGCAGATTGGATTGAATTTGATTGAGCAAGCTCGATTTGCCCACGCCCGATTGGCCACTGAGCATGGTAACTTTATCTTTCAGGGAAAGTTTGAGTTCCTCTACCCCATTGCCCGTTTTTGCTGAAGCCAAAATCACGGTATACCCGAGTCCTTGGTAAAGATCTTCGAGGTAGGCAAACACTTCGAAATCTGCATCTCCATACAAATCAGCCTTGTTGAAAACGATGATGGTTGGGATCTCGTAAGGCTCAACCATCAACAAAAAGCGATCGATGAATCCTTGTTTGAGCCTTGGATGCGCAATAGTGGTGACGAGCAACGCCTGATCGATGTTGCTGGCCAAGAGGTGAAGGTCGTGCTTGCGGCGTGGCGATTGCCGCACCACATAATTTCTGCGGGGCAGTACCCCTTTGATCAATCCATTGCCTGACTCCGGTTCCATTTCCAATGAAACCTCGTCCCCAACGGCAATGGGATTGGTGAGCGGAAGATCATTCAACCGCAGTTTACCTACTGTTCGGCATTCCAGTACTTGTCCGTCTTCCAAGCGCACATTGTACCAACTCCCCGTAGACTTTATGACTGTTCCTTGCATGTTTTTTGCGCTAAAGACTCATTTACACTCCCGCTGAACGTACTGCTGCGGCGATTTCGGTCAACAAGGACGGATCTTTTTCCAGTACATTGCCTACCACCAACAGATCTGCGCCAGCGCGAAGATTGGTATATGCTTTTTCTGGAGTGCGGATACCCCCGCCGGTGATTAATGGCACCTCAATTTCTGCCCGTACGGCCTGAATCATTTCTGGACTAACCGACCTTTGTGCACCACTTCCGGCGTCCAGGTACAACATCTTTAAACCCAGCATAGTTCCAGCCATGGCGGTGCAGACTGCTATTTCAATTTTTTCGGGTGGAATGGGTTGTGTACCACTCATATACGCTGCCGTTGTGCTAACCCCGCCATCGATCAACATGTATCCAGTGGGGATAATCTCCAGTCCAGAGGCTTTCAAATAGGGCGCAGCGATCACGTGTTGGCCAATTAGCAAATCGGCATTTCGGCCCGAAATCAGGGACAACAAGAGAATGGCGTCGGCTTGAGCCGATATTTGCAAGGGGCTTCCCGGAAAAATCACCAAAGGTTGGGGAACTGAGCGGCGCAAGATTTGCAGGCAATGCTCCATCTTTTCGTCCATCAGCAAGCTGCCACCAATAAAAAAAAAGTCGATGCCCTGTTCTGCTAATGCAATGAGTGCATCAAGCGACTGAGTGCGCAGTCGATCGGGGTCGATTAAAACCGCCAGTTGTTTCCGTCCCACTCTTTGAGACTTCACAATTGATGCGTATACCGCTTGGTTCACGTTTTTGTATTCGTATGTATTTTCAGTGTCTATTTCTCGATGATCTATTGGCATTGTTGGTTGATGCCCAAAACATATTTTTTCAGCACCCCAATTTCCGTAGCTGTTTCAGCACCTGAAAAACCAGTAATCATACTGTCTTTCATTTTGTTCTGTGCCAAAGTAGTCAATTTTTTGGAAATGGGCATATAGGACCAGTGCCACTTCTCTTCGTTGTAGCCTTCGGGGCGCAGTTCGTTTTTGGCCGAATAGGGCTGACAAAAGCCAAAATCAGCTGCATGTTTGCCCAACCAGGCGTAGATTTTTTTCCCTTCGCCTTGTTGAAACCATTGATCTGAAAGATTATTCAAATCAATATCGGTTCCCCAATGGTGGCGAGATGCACCAGGCATGGCGCTGTATTCCAGGATTTTCAAGGCGCGGTCTTTGGCCACCGGGTAGGCTTTGGCGGCATTTTGACCATTGGACAAGATGCGGCTACCGTTCCACTTGGCTTCCCAAATTCCTTTTTGCGCATCAAAATTGCGGGCTGCGGAGATGATTTTCAAGGAAACACCTTCATTTTGCGCAGCATTGTGCATTTTTTTGAATGCCTCGTAAGCATCCTTGCGCAAAAACATCCCAGCACGATCAGCAAAAGGTATTTCTATTTTTGAAAAATCAGGATGTTTGGCTGGATCAAAATGCCCCATCAGGTAATCGAAGTCAAATTCTTCTTGATTTGATGCTGTCTTGGAGGCAGTAGATACTATTGCAGATGCGGTTGCCGCAGTATTTTTTGTACCCGCAGGAGTATCATTGCAACCCGCGCTCCAAAGGCCGAAAAACAATATGGGGATCAATAACTTCATCATCAGTATTCAAATTCTTTTTGTTCGTAAGGATAACCAAACAAGAACTTTTCCTTGATCAATCCCGCCACTTTGGTCGGAACCATCATTTCAAAGCCAGCGTTGCCGCTGCGCACCAACGAAAGGACTTCTTTGGAAAAAATGTGCAAAATATTGTGGTCGTAGCCCTCAATGTCGGCAATCTGGTGGTTGTCAATTAAATGGCGGTAAAGAAACTTAGCCCCTTCGGGAACTGGAGTGTTTTGCGCGGTCATCAGCTCTTCGCTGCCTTCCTGCATGGCAGGATACACGTAGATCTTGACGTTTTTGGTAAACAATTCCCCAAAAGCGGCCAATAAGCTCCCATCCTGGTTTTCGTAGTACTTGCGGTTGACCAATTCCAGCAAAAACTGTACCCCCAATACCAAACCAATTTTGTTGATGCGGTAGCCAGCAAGGTAGTTGATCAATTGTGCGTGTTCTTCACAATTGGAGATGATCACGGTTTGGCCAAGTGCATTTAGCATTTCGGCTCGATCCAGGAAGTCTCTTTCGTCCAGTTCACCTTCCAGTTTGAGGTTGGACAAGGTAATTTCGGTAAGCAGGTAGGTTTTTTTGGGATCAACATCCGGTTCGTTGCGAAATTGCTGGTAGCCGCTTTTCAGCATGTCCATATTGACCATCGTAGGCGGCCGAAAACTGCCCCGCACCACCAACACATCTTTTTTGTACAAAAACTCCGAAGCCTGCAGATTGCGGCCATCCGGGCCAAACATGGCCACATCTGAAAGGCCGTGCTTGATAAGGTAAAGGCTGAGCAGGCGATTGTCGACTTCATCAAAATCGGGGCCAGTGAGGCGCACCATGTCCACTTTGACCCTACCCCGCAGGCTATCGATTAGGGACTCCAGCAAAACTTCTGGATCTTGATTGTAGCGGTAGCAGGCGTACAACAGGTTGACACCCAGGATACCAATGGCTTGCTGTTGGAGCTTATTGTCGTTGTCCAACATCCGAACGTGCAAAACCAGATCATTGGGTTCCCCTTCGGGCGACATTTGAAAACGGATACCCAACCAGCCGTCACCCTTGATGGTTTTAGAATAATTGATGGCGGAGATGGTATCTGCAAATACGAAGAAGCTACACTCGGGGCGTTCTTGCCGCAAGCGGGTATTCATCAGTTCGTACTCGTGGTCGAGCATTTTGTACAAACGGGATTCGCATACGTAGCGGCCACTGGGCTCAGGGCCATAGATGTGGTCGGAGTACACCTTGTCGTAGGCCGACATGGTTTTGGCGATGGTGCCTGCTGCAGCGCCCACCTGAAAGAAATAGCGGGCTACCTCCTGGCCAGCGCCAATTTCGGCAAAAGTGCCGTAAATCAATGGATCAAGATTGATCTCAAGTGCCTTTTGTTCGGTTTCGAGTAGTTTGCGCATGGGGATGGATCTTGGGTGCAAGGTACAAAAGAAGAACGGGCTTGGGGAAGGCTGGAAGGATTTTTTAATGGGATTTTTGAGGAAAGCAACAATCAAAATTTACAATTTTGGCAGGTCACTTCTCTGTAAATGCCTTGCTCCTGCACTGCCCGTGGGGATCTGCTTCAATCCCATCAACAAAAAGAACGTCGATAAGGCCACCCCCATTGAATTTTCAAAAGTGGCTTCAACCATCAATGAAGCAAAAATAATCAGGAAACTACCTAAAAACAGAACATCCCGGTAATTCTGACGGTAAAACAAGGGCAAAAACAGGGCAATGCAAAAAAGGGTCAGTCCAAACAGCCCCGAACCCGCTGCTACATACACAAACTGATTGTGCGGAATCATCACCCGCGCCGCTTGGGGGTAATGGGTAAGGTATTGAAAATTCACCACCTGATCCAAATTCCCTGCTCCAACGCCGAGAATGGGTGATTCTTTGAAAATTTTCCAGCCTACCCGCAAAGTGGTCAGTCGTTCGGAATCGGAGAGCATTGCGCCTTGGCCATTTTGGCGCATGCGCAGATCATAAATCGCATAATCCACTTTCATTTTAAAGCTGGGCAGCAAAATGTACCCCAAGATGGGCAAAGCGCCAATGGCCAAGACTACCCCCAGCCCCAAGGCATAGCGTTTTTGTACCCAGGCGTAGCGCAAACCCAGTACCAATAGTGCTAAATACAAAGCGGCAAGCCCGCTGCGTACCGACAAAATGTGGAGGAATGCAAACAGAAACAGCCCCATGCCCGCAATCAAGTAGCGCTCCCAGGCTTTTTTCCAGTAATACCCCTGCCACCACAAGTAGCCCGCCGAGATGATGCCGATAGCCACCAACAAACTGAAGCGAATGTGGTTGTCGCTGGGCATCGGCATGGCCTGGCCTTGCTTGAGCATCAATTGAATTGCCTCAAAATGGAGCAGGTAATTGATCAAAATTCCCAAACTGGTCACCGTAAGCAAACCGATCATGGCATACAACAGTCCCCAATGGTAGCGAACACTGAGCTTGGGCATGAAAAAAAACGCCAACGGCAATACCAAAAACGGCAGCTTGATGCGCAAACGCTCCAACCAAAAGCCCAAATCGAGCAGTGACCAGGCACCCAACACCACGATGAAAAAATGCAACCCAAAAATCCAGTAATCAGGTCTGCGGCAAAAATCCCGCCATTGTGCCTTAAAGGTACTCCGCGTAGCAATGCCCTCCCACAAGCCCGCAATGGCAAAGCCAAATAGACTCATCGACTGAAAAAAGGGCGAAAAAAGTATCCCGACCAGTACAGACAAGCAACAAAGCCAGGTGAAATAAATGCGGAGCTTGGAAGATTGAAACATGTCAATGTGGGTTGAGGCATTGAAAAGGTGGTTTTTTTGCCCCCGCCCGGTCACTGAGCGTAGCCGAAGTGCCGGGCGGGAGGCAAAAAATCCACCTTTTTACCTAAAAATGGAACGCAGTGCAATATCGCTATTGTTATTGATTCTACATGAAGCGAAAATGCTTACTTTTGCCAGCGATTTTTAAAATTTCACTATGTCTGCCAACGCATTTCAACAATTACAGGACTTGTTGCAGGAAATTGAGGCGGCCAATCCGGCCAATGCCGAGGCCATTGAGCAGTTTCGCTTGCGGTTCCTGGGATCCAATAACGTCATCAAACCTTTGATGGGCGAAATTCGGAATGTACCGAATGAGCAAAAAAAAGAGTTTGGTCAACTGATCAATAAAGCCAAAGAACAAGCCGAAGCCAAGTTTGAAGCCCTCAAAGCCATTGCAGATGCCGCTGCTGAAAAATCTCAGTCTGCAGGTTTGGACATCACTGCTCCGGGCGAACCGATCGACCTTGGTTCTCGACATCCAGTGTCAGTTACCCTCAATCGCATCGTACACATCTTTGAGCGACTGGGTTTTGTGGTGGCAGAAGAACGTGAAATCGAAGACGAATGGCACAACTTTACAGCCATGAACCTACCCGCCGACCACCCGGCACGCGATATGCAGGATACCTATTATTTGCGCGACAATCCTGAACTGTTGCTGCGCCCCCATACTTCCTCGGTGCAAGCACGGGTAATGACTTCGCAAAAGCCCCCTATCCGCATCATTGCACCGGGCAGGGTATACCGCAACGAGACCATCTCGGCGCGTTCGCATTGCCAGTTTCACCAGGTCGAAGGCTTGTACATCGACAAAGGCGTTTCTTTTGCTGACATGAAGCAAACCCTGTACTATTTCGCTCGCGAAATGTACGGACCCAATACCAAAATCCGCTTGAGGCCTTCGTTTTTCCCATTTACGGAGCCAAGTGCCGAAATGGACGTATCCTGCTTTATTTGCAACAGCAAAGGCTGTCGGGTATGCAAACACAGTGGCTGGGTTGAAATCCTGGGATGCGGCATGGTCGATCCCCAAGTGCTGATCAACTGTGGCATTGATCCCGAAGAATACTCGGGTTTTGCCTTTGGTATGGGCATCGAGCGCCAGGCCATGATGTTGTACACCATTACTGATATCCGCCTTTTATTCGAAAATGATGTGCGGTTTTTGAAGCAGTTTTCTTCTGTGATTTAATGTGTTAATTATAACGCAAAAAATTACATCCCGATTTTTTTAGAGGGTTTCGAATAGGAAGCTCACTTGAAATGAACCGTTCGACTTCCTATTCAAAACCCAAAATCGGGAAGTTAATTTTTCTGCGTTACTAAGCCAAAACGATGAAACCATCCACCGCCGAAGGCACCCGGGACTTCACCCCCGATCAGGTGCTCAAACGCAATTATATTTTTGATACCATCCGTTCGGTTTTCGTCAAATACGGGTACTTGCCCATTGAGACGCCTGCGGTGGAAAACCTCAGCACGCTCTCTGGCAAATACGGCGAAGAAGGCGATCGCCTGTTGTTCAAAATTCTGAACAGCGGGGAATACCTCAAGGGCATTAGTCCTGATGACATCACTTCCAAAGCGTACAAAACCATTACGCCGATTTTGGCCAAGCGGGGTTTGCGTTACGATCTTACAGTGCCTTTTGCCCGCTTTGTGGTGATGCACCAAAATGAACTCACCTTTCCCTTCAAGCGCTACCAGATTCAGCCCGTTTGGCGGGCCGATCGGCCACAAAAGGGGCGTTACCGCGAGTTTTACCAGTGTGACGTAGATGTAGTGGGGTCAACTTCCTTGGTGTATGAAGCCGAATTGGTACAAATTTACGATGAGGTTTTTTCCAAGCTGAATCTGAACGTCGTCATCAAATTCAACAACCGCAAAATCCTGGCGGGTATTGCTGAAGTAGCGGGCATCCCGGATCTGATGGTCGACATGACCGTTGCCATCGACAAGCTGGACAAAATCGGCGTTGATGGGGTGAAAAAAGAAATGAGTGGGCGCGGAATCGGCGAGGCTGCGATAGCAAAAATTATCCAGATTTTGGAAATCCAATCCCTGGACGAGCTACTTGTCGCCATGGAGGCAAGTGAAACCGGTAAATTGGGCATTCAGGAAGTTCAAACCTTATTGCAATACCTCAGCGTAGGCCAACAAAAGCAGGAAATTCGCTTCGATATTACCCTCGCGCGTGGCCTCAACTACTACACTGGCTGTATTTTTGAGGTTCAGGCCAAAGATGTGGCCATGGGCAGCATTGGCGGCGGCGGGCGCTACGACAACCTCACTGGCGTGTTTGGCCTCAAAGACGTTTCCGGCGTGGGAGTTTCTTTCGGCGCCGAGCGCATTTACGATGTATTGGAAGAGTTGAATCTTTTCCCAAAAGACCAAAGCAGCTCGCTTAAGGTACTATTTATGGCTTTTGACGATGCAGCGCACCTTTATGCCTTTGCAGCGCTCAGCAAATTGCGGGCAGCGGGAGTGAACTCCGAAATCTACCCCGACGCAGGCAAACTCAAAAAGCAGATGAAATACGCCAACGATCGCCAGGTACCTTTTGTAGTGTTGGTGGGCGAAGAAGAGATGAATACGAGCCTGTTAAGTTTCAAAAATATGGAAAGCGGAACCCAGGAAAAACTGACCATTGAGGAAATAATTGCAAAAACTCACACTTTGTGAAAACCTGTACTATCTTTCCGGCGTTTCTACTAAGACTTGTTCTAAATAACTAACGACAAACAGATACCCACGATATGGAGACTACTGTTACCAAAAGCCCAGTGTTGTTGTACACTGAGCAAACACCCAACCCTGAGTCACTCAAATTTGTGACCAATCGGATGTTGTACCGCGGTACTGCCGATTTCCGCGAGGTGGATCTGGCCACTGAATGGTCGCCTCTGGCCGTTGTTTTGTTCGATTTTCCTTACGTAAAAGGAGTGTACATCAGCAACAACTTCGTTACGGTAAGCAAGGAAATGAACTATGAGTGGCCTGACATCATGCTCAAACTCAAAGACTTTATCAAGAACTACATCGAAGATGGTGGCGAATTGGTGAAAGAGGGTTTTGCGGAGCATACTTCCAAAATTGAGGCTGAGCGCGCTGGAATAGCTTATACAGGTGATGAGGCCGAGCTGGTACAAAAGATCAAGGAACTGATCGATACTTACGTAAAACCAGCGGTAGAAATGGACGGTGGCAACATCGAGTTCAAGCACTATGAAAACGGAAAAGTATTTGTGATCATGCAAGGCTCTTGCAGTGGTTGTCCTTCTTCCACCATTACGCTCAAGGCTGGAATCGAAGGTATGCTCAAGCGCATGATTCCTCAAGTGGAAGAGGTCGTGCAAGAAATGGGCTAAGAACGCAGAAAAATTAACTTCCCGATTTTGGGTTTTGAATAGGAAGTCGAACGGTTCATTTCAAGTGAGCTTCCTATTCAAAACCCTCTAAAAAAATCGGGAAGTAATTTTTTGCGTCATACTAAGTCTCTTATACACAGTTTATTCCGTCCAAAATCAAAAGGCATTTCATTCTAACCGATGAAATGCCTTTCGATTTTAACAATCTTTTAATAAATAAAAATTTGCATATCAAAAAAGTTAAACTTACATTTGTTCCAGTTCCCAACACATACATGTAACAATAAATTTAGTTCCGTTTTTTTACTAATCTTCCTTTTCCTACCATAATCGCTGCACACTTCGTTGTCGTAATTCACTTTTCATTTCCACTGAGCCATCGCTCTAGCGGAACAGTTCTGTATTCAATTAAACATACTATATGAGAACTCTACTTACCGTAGCGTTGGCAATGCTTTGTGCATTGGCCAACGCACAGAGTACTATTCGCCCATCCGAAGTAGTAGATCAAAAGCGAAAAGCAAAAGTAAGCTTTGCCCCCACTCAAATATTTGAATTCGCTCCTGAATTGCGGGGAGAGACAGATATAGTCGATGGACAATGGATGTTTTTTAACAAGGCAAGTATAATCCCATTGCAAAGGGAGCGGCCATTGGCCCTCTCTTTGCGCCTGCCTACCTCAAAAAGTACCTTTATTGACCTGGAATTGGTACAAGTCAACCTTTTTAGCCCCGATTTTGGAGTACGGTTCTCTAGTGCACCCAATGTCATGTACGAAGCAAATGGAGGCCTTTTTTACCAGGGTCGTGTAAAAGATCGCCCAGAAACATTGGTCGCCATTAGTATTTTTGACAATGAAGTAATGGGGCTAATCAGCACTCCAGAGGACGGAAACCTGGTTTTGGGCCAATACAAAGGTGCCGACCCACGCTTGCACGTGCTACACAATGCCGATAAACTGCCTGGACTTGGCAGTTTCAACTGCTCCTCCGTTGACAATGAGAGTACTTACCACCCCTCCGAACTAAAACCATCTACAGAATTGCGGGCTGAAACACCATGTGTACGGCTTTACCTGGAAGTTGACAATGATATTTTCGTGGACAAAGGCGGACAGGATGGAGCACTAAACTATGTGACCGGATTATTCAATCAGGTTGCGTTGTTGTACTCCAATGAGAGCATCAAACTTTCCTTGTCTCAGGTATTCATCTGGAATACGGCCAGTCCTTATGCAGGTTCTGACACATATACCCTGCTGACTCAATTTCAGCGGGCGCGTTCTACCTTCAATGGAGATGCCGCAGAGTTGATCACTTATAAAGGCGGAGGCGGCATTGCGGTAGTGGATGGCTTGTGCCGCCCTTACACTTCCTTCAAAATGGGGGTTGCTGGTGTGGGGCGTTCTTATGCCAATATCCCAACCTATTCTTTCAGCATTATGGTAGTGGCGCATGAATTGGGGCATATTCTTGGCTCACAGCATACCCAAGCCTGTGTTTGGAATGGCAACAATACGGCTATTGATGCTTGCCCTGGATACACCGAAGGCAACTGTGCTGCTGCGGAAACTGCTCCCTCGGGTGGCGGAACCATTATGTCTTATTGCCACCTAAATCCGGTAGGGATCAATTTTACCAAAGGTTTTGGGCCACAGCCTGGCAGCTTAATCCGCAATCGCATTGCCTCGGCAACTTGTTTGCAAGTTTGTACCACCAGTGGCGGTGGTGGAAGCGGTGGTGGTGGCGGCGGAAGTGGTGGTGGTGGCGGTGGTGGCAGCGCAGCAACCTGCGGCAATGTCACTTTTCAACTGAGCCTCGATTTATTTGGCAGTGAAACCACCTGGGAAATCCTTAATCCTGCGGGAGTTGCGGTAGAAAAGGGAGGCCCTTATGTAGACAAAACCCTGGGACAAAAAATTGAACGCAAAACCTGCTTGCCCTATGGCTGCTACAAACTAAAAGTATACGATAAGATCGGGGACGGCATTTGTTGCAAATATGGAGACGGCAGCTTTCGCTTGCTGGATGCCAATAATGTCGAAATCGCCAAAGGAGCCATTTTCGGCGCACAATCCATCAGCGACTTTTGTGTGAAAGCACCTGATACCGATCCGCCTCCGGCTACTGCATGTACCAACATCGATTTTAGCCGCTATACTCCTGTATCTTTTGGCGGCTCACAAGACGGGGGTACAGCAACCGTCTCTGATGCAGGAAAAACCCTGGTGATCAAGACCAATGCTTGGAAAGCAGTGACTTTGAACTACACCGTTACCCAAAAGACTTTTTTGGAATTTGAATTCCGCTCTACCCAGGTTGGTGAAATTCATGGAATTGGTTTTGATGATGACGAAAACATCTCCTCTCCTTTTACCTTCCAGCTTTGGGGAACCCAAACCTGGGGAATTCCTGATTACCGCAATTACGAGGGCAACGGGCAATGGAAAAAATACACCATCCCCGTTGGGAAATTTTACACAGGTGCAGTGACTCGCTTGTTTTTTGCAGCCGACAAAGATGCAGCTCCTTTTACCAGCGAATCTCAATTCCGCAATGTGCGTATTTATGAAGAAACCCCCTGTCCTGCATTTAGTGACCCAATTATTGAGTTGCACAATGGCAACACATTGCCTGCTAATACCCCGCCTCAAGTAAAGGTATCCCCCAACCCTACCAATGACATTGCCAGGTTCAGTTTATTCAATTGGCAATTGGGAGAGTACAAGCTCAGCATTTTTGATGCCCTCGGTCATCGGCTATTGAATGATTTCCCATGTGCTGTCAATAATAGTAAAGTATGGGAGTGGCAAATCAATACTTCCAATTGGGCTGCAGGCATGTACTTTTTCATGATTGAAAACGAGACAAGCAAGCAAACTGGTAAAATATTAATTTCAAAAAGCAATTAAACACCCGACATGACACAATACATTACTTATTAGTGTCAAATGATTGTCAAATTTTTACTTATAATCAAAAAAGGACTATATGCTCTTGCGTGTAGTCCTTTTTTGAATGTACATTTGTCATATTAGTTCTTCACTTATATCAACACCATATACACCTGTTTCTCATCCATTGCAGGGTTTGCTATTCAACCTATGCACAAATTGGCCTTGCTTAATGCAATGCGGTGTTCCTTTGTTCCAATAAGATACTGATTTTTTTTAATGAGTGCCAAGAATTTCCCCCTAGTGAATTATCTCATCCATTGAGTTTTGATTGGGATTGATGAGGTAGATTCCCATGAACTTACAACACCTGTTCTACTACTTTATAACACAAAAAACAGCTGTTTGACTAATCCTCATCAGTATGAATAGGAAAGTATTGTTGAACTAATGCCACTATGAAACATGATGAAAACACTTTACACTTTTATTGTGGCATCTGCCATCTGCCTTGTTGGTTATGCCCAAAATGTTTTGCGCCCGGAAGAGCAAATCATTAAACTACAAAAAAGCAAGATTCCTTTTTCACGGTTGGCACTTTTCAAAGCGTTACCCGTATTAAAAGGGAATCCCCTTCCCGATGCTTCTTATCTGACCTTACGTGAAGACGTGGCAAGTAGCCTGATCCGACATGGCCATCAAGCAGTTGAAATTACACTACCACGTACAGATGAATCGATAACCATCGAGCTCTACAACACTGAATTCCTGGATAGAACCACCACGATTACATTGGCTAATGCAGGACACAATCTGACCGAACAAAGCGAAGGCGTACATTATCGCGGAGTAGTGAAAGACAAGCCAGGTTCTCTGGTTTCGCTGAGTATTTACCAAGATGAAGTCTTGGGAGTAATTAGTATTCCAGGAGAAGGCAATTTAACCCTGGCACCTTACCGCGATAAAAAGCAGGTTGGTACTCATGTTTTGTACAATGAGGATCAAATTCCAGCCCACCATGATTTCCAATGCTTCACCCCAGACTCCTACAAAGGGTACAACGCCAACGAATTATCAGATCAACCGGAATTGCGGGGCGTCAACAATTGCATCAATCTATACCTGGAAGTCGACTACGACATTTTTGTAGACAAAGGAGGACTGGATGGCACAACTCGATACATCAAGGCCCTATTTAATGAAGTAGCCACGCTGTATGCCAATGAAAACATCAGATTGAATTTATCCGAACTTTTCGTGTGGAACACGCCTAGCCCTTATACGTCCAATGATGCCTCAGGATTATTGGGGCAATTCAAAAACAAACGCGCTGGAGCTGTAAACGGAGATGCAGGGATGCTGATTTCTTATAAAGGCGGCGGCGGCATTGCGGTTGTGGACGGCCTATGTGAAGTTTTCAACTTAGGATATGCCGGAATCGGGAAAAGTTACAGTTTTGTGCCTGCATATTCTTTCTCGGTAATGGTATTTGCCCATGAATTGGGGCACATTTTGGGGTCTCAGCATACTCATGCCTGCGTATGGAACAACAACAATACCGCCATTGATGGATGCCCGGGATTCGTAGATGGGGGTTGCAGTACTCCTCCCGCTCCCCGCGAAGGGGGAACCATTATGTCTTATTGCCACATCAGTCAGTATGGAATCAACTTTGCGCTTGGGTTTGGTAAGCAGCCAGGAAACCTCATTCGCAATAGGGTTGCTAAAGCCCCTTGTCTATTGGGCTGTAAAGACATCATTGAAATTCCCAAATGTGGGGAAATCAACTTGACTATTGTTTTGGATGCCTACGGCAACGAAACCAGTTGGGAGCTTTTAGATGGCAGTAGTACCATTGTAGATCGGGGTGGACCTTACAGCATTCAGTCCGCTGGATTGAAAATTCAAAAAACCGTTTGTCTACCCGCAGGTTGCTATACCTTCCGAATGCTCGACTCACAAGGTGATGGACTGTGTTGCAAATATGGCAATGGGTCATTTTTACTCAGCGACAACGCTTCAGCCGTCCTAGCACAGGGAAGCCAGTTCAGCAAAGAAGCTTCAACTTCATTTTGTATCAATCAATTTGGGAAAAAGGTCACCACTATTGCACCTCCACCTAATGCTGGCTGTGCAGAGATCAATTTCAATGATTACAATATGCTGTCTTTTGGAGAATCACAAGACCAAGGCATTGGCAGCATTGTAGACAACGGCAAAACCATTGAATTGCGTTACAATGCCTGGAAAGCCATTTCTTTTCCTTACGAGTTGACTGCAAATACTTTTTTGGAATTCGATTTCCGTTCTACCCAAGCAGCCGAGATCAATGGAATCGGTTTTGACGAAGACCTGAGCATTTCGACCACTGCTACTTTTCAATTGTGGGGCTCCCAAGCCTGGGGATACCAGGACTTCAACAACTACGATGGTAACGTTGGCCAGTGGAAGCATTACATTATTCCAGTTGGTCAAAAAATTACAGGCAAAACCCAATACCTGTTCTTTGCCTGCGACAACGATGCTTCGCCCAAAATCGGCAATTCTCAGTTTCGCAACCTTCAGGTTTATGAGACCAAGCCCTGTGCTAAAGTCGAATTATTGCCAGTAGACTCAGAAAAAAAAGGAAACCCTAGCATTGGCGTTTTTCCCAATCCTGCTAATGATCAACTGAGTTTCGATTTGCAAACCTGGCCTTCTGGAAGCTACCAAGTTCAATTGTTTGATCTTCTGGGCCGAACCGTACTAAGCAGTACCATTTCCAAAGTCTCTGGACATCCGTTTTTCAATTGCACAGTGGCCCACTTGCCACCTGGCATGTATGCTTTCCTAATTGGAGATGCAAATTTTGTGGCTAAAGGAAAAATACTGATTGAAAGATAGAAATAATCAAACTGACATTATAATCTCCATTTTTTTAGACATGCTCACAGGCGAAGCTTTGGTTTCGCCTTTTTTTTATCCATCTTTCAAGTTGCTGAATGTAAAACTTGCGTCAAAAAAAAATCTGTATTATTTTAGCCTTGTTTTTATAGCATCACGGGTAACTCCAGCCTGTGACATGCATAAAGGTGGCAATTTCATGCAGATCTGCCATCGATCCCAAAAATTGTACATGTAGTATGACCAAAGTGGTCGTATCTCTTTCTTTTAGGAATTGCCCTGCATATAAGGTATGAATTGTGGCGACTCTAAAGGCTGAATTGGCTTTATAATCTCTTTATAAGGCGTGAATTGTTTTTTAAGGTTACTCATTTGAGGGCTTTGTCTAATTGGCAAAGCCCTACTTCCTAATTATTTTACACTTCGTCAGGAAATTGTCAGTTTATAGCCTGGCTGATGATTCCCTATTTTTGGGGGGTTGTTTTTTTGATTATAGTATCTATCTTTGTTGTACAAAACGGAAAAAGAATAATATTTTTTTTCCTCTTGTACACAATCCAAACTACAAGGACGGAGTTATAAAAATAACTTCCTTCCAAATATTAGCGCTAATTTTAGAATACCATAGACTTACCACGCATAACAATTTGTAATCTCACACAAACAAGACGTTTTCTTTTTTAGCCTTTGCAATTGCTTTGACTTGAGCAATCAATCGGTAATCACTTTGCTATCAACAGGGAATTAACACACTTTGAGAAAACCAGCGGCTTGGTATCTTGCCAGTCGTATTTGTATTGTAGTAACCTTAAAAGTTTTACCAAAACCGATTCACGCCATGAGAACCTTTCTTACGCTGGCGATGGCTATGGCATTGTCCATAGCCCAAGCACAACTGTCTTTGCGTCCTGCCGAACTGGTATCGGTTCAGCGCAGCAATCGAGCTAAGTTTATCAATTATCAACTCTTCGACCGGGCTCCTGAGCTACGTGACGGAGATGCAGTTGACGCCCAGTGGCTGTCCTTGCGGTCTGAAGACCTGCGAGGGCTGCTACGGGATCGCCCCAAATCCATGACTTTACCGTTGCCTGCTGGCAATGCAGGCACCTACGAATTAGAACTCGTTGAGGTGAACCTGTTTGCGAATGATTTCAGCGTCGTGCTGTCCAGTAATCCTAACGTTATGCACGAGGTGAACGAAGGCGTGCACTACCGTGGAGTCATTAAAGGGCAACCTCAATCACTGGTTGCCATCAGTGTTTTCAAAGACGAAATTTCGGGCTTCATCAGTACGCCCGAGCACGGGAATCAAATCTTAGGCCGTTACAAGAGCAGCGATCCACGTTTGCACTTGTTGCATGATGAAGGTCAGATGGCTGATCGTCCGGAATTTCATTGCAACACCGAAGACAGCAACCGGGGTTACAGCGCCGAAGAGTTGCGCGATGCTCCTGAGCTGCGTGCAGCAAGCTGCGTGCGCTTGTACCTCGAAGTGGACAACGACGTATTCGTAGACAAAGGGGGTCAGGATGGCACTGTGCAATACATTACCAGTGTATACAACCAGGTGGCCACATTGTATGCCAACAACAACATTAGTTTGACCCTTTCGCAGGTATTTGTGTGGAACACTACCAGCCCGTATACAGGTACTGATACTTATGGATTTTTGACCCAATTTCAACGTACCCGAACCTCCTTTAATGGCGATGCAGGGATGTTGATTTCCTACAAAGGCAATGGCGGTATTGCCATTGTGGATGGGCTGTGTCGGCCTTATACCTCCTTCAAAATGGGGTATTCAGGCATTGGGAAAACCTTTTCAAATGTACCTACCTTTTCTTTTACGGTAATGGTGGTCGCTCACGAATTGGGCCACATCCTGGGTTCACAGCACACCCATGCCTGTGCCTGGAACGGCAACAGTACGGCATTGGACGCTTGCCCCGGCTTCACAGAAGGCAATTGCGTGGCCAATGAGACCGCTCCCGTAGGTGGAGGTACAGTCATGTCTTATTGTCACCTCAACCGGGTGGGCATCAATTTTACAGCAGGCTTTGGCACGCAACCTGGCAATTTAATCCGCAGCCGAATTGCCGCTGCAACTTGTTTGGTAGCTTGTCCAACCACTGGAACAGGAACTGGTACTGGTACTGGTACTGGTACTGGCAGTGCGGCCACTTGTGGCAAAGTCACGTTTACCCTGACACTTGATCTTTTTGGCAGC
>NZ_JBBAKG010000035.1:33418-50727 GCF_040403615.1 Haliscomenobacter sp.
TGCGGCCACTTGTGGCAAAGTCACGTTTACCCTGACACTTGATCTTTTTGGCAGCGAAACGACTTGGGAAATTCTCAACCCTGCGGGAGTTGCCGTTGAAAAAGGTGGCCCATACGTAGACAAAACTGCAGGGCAATTGGTGTCAAAAACAGTCTGTCTGCCTTATGGCTGTTACAGATTGCGCATCTTGGATAAAATTGGAGATGGAATTTGCTGCAATTACGGCAATGGTTCATTCAAATTGCTAGATGCCAACAACACAGTCATTGCTCAAGGTGGTCAATTTGCCAAAGAATCCTTGACAAACTTCTGCGTCAACGACCCTGGGACGGTTAATCCACCACCTCCAAGCAACACCAACTGTACCAATATTGACTTTAGCAAAACCGCACCTGCTTCCTTTGGCGGTTCACAGGATGGGGGTAGCGCAACGGTAACCGATGCCGGGAAAACCCTGATCATCAAGAACAATGCCTGGAAAGCCATCCCAATTAGTTACAATATTACTGCCAATACGTATCTGGAATTCGAATTCAAATCTACATTGCAAGGTGAAATTCACGGCATCGGCTTTGACGATGACGACAACATTTCATCAACATTGACCTTCCAGCTTTGGGGCACTCAAACCTGGGGAATTCCTGATTTCCGCAACTATGCGGGCAACGGAACCTGGCAAAAGTACACCATCAAAGTTGGTCAGTTTTACTTCGGCAATGTTATTCGTTTGTTTTTTGCCGCCGATAAAGATGCCTCGCCATTTACCTGTGAATCACAATTCCGCAATGTTCGCATTTATGAAACTACTCCTTGTCCTGCTTTTCAGGAACCAGGTACTCCGGGAACGGGTTTGGGCAACAGCTCTTTGGGCAACAAGCCAGCCGTACTCATCTATCCCAATCCGACCACAAACAACGCCAAGGCCCAGATCAGCCTGAGCGCTTGGCCACAAGGAAACTACGACTTGCAACTGTATGACATGTATGGCAAAACGTTGCGTACCCAACGAATCAGTGTTGCCACTTTCGGCGATCATGCATTCAATCTGGATACTACTGACTTGCCTGCGGGGTCTTATCTGTACAAGATCGGAGATGAAAAACTCAAACTATCTGGAAAAATGGTAGTGATGGGTGGCAATTAAGCCCTGGTATGACGCAAAAAATTACTTCCCGATTTTTTGAGAGGCTTTTGAATAGGAAGCTCACTTGAATTGAACCGTTCGACTTCCTATTCAAAACCCAAAATCGGGAAGTTAATTTTTCTGCGTTACTTGGTGTTTTTTTAAAAAATGCCCTAAATATCTGTTCCTCTTATTTTATTTTTGATTGAAGCATCGCGACTTAATTGTTGCGATGCTTCTTTTTTTAATTATTGTATTTAAAAGTTACCAAAGCGCTGACCTTTTCGTGTACGCCTTCAAATTCAAATCCATTCCAAACCCGCTCCCATTTTTGGCGAATTTCGGCGGTACACAGGTTTCCGATGCTCCCCTCGTGGGTGTGATTCAAGGTTCGATCAGGATTAAAAGTACCATTTTCGATGTCGTGTCCTACCTGACGGTAAGCATCCCGAAAAGGCACGCCTTCCAAGGCCAATTTATTGACCACTTCTACAGAGTAAAGGTATTTGTACTTGTCGTCGTCCAGGATGTTTGTTTTGGGTCGCATTTGCGGCAGGGCGAAGCACAACATGCTCAAACAGCTTTTTGCCGTTTCAATGGCCGGAAAAATCACCTCCTTGAGCAATTGAAAATCGCGGTGGTATCCGCTGGGTAAATTGCCCGTCAGCAAGCTGACTTGTTGGGGCAAAGCGGCCAGTTGGGTGCTTTTTGCGCGCAGCAATTCAAATACATCAGGGTTCTTTTTGTGAGGCATGATGCTGGAACCCGTGGTAAGTTGATCGGGAAAAGTCAGGAATGCAAAATTCTGATTGAGGTACAAAACTACATCCATCGACAATTTTCCCAGGGTATGCCCCAATCCTGCTAGCGCAAAAGCCAGAAACAATTCTGTTTTTCCTCGACCCATTTGGGCATGCACCACATTGTAATTGAGGTCTGCAAAGCCCAGCAATTCGGTAGTCATCTTGCGGTTGAGCGGGAAAGACGAGCCATAACCCGCCGCCGAACCCAGCGGATTCTGGTTGATGATCTGGTAAGCGCTTTGAAATTGCCGCAAATCATCTACCAACGATTCTGCATAAGCGCCCAGCCACAGTCCAAATGACGAAACCATCGCCACTTGCAAGTGCGTATAACCCGGCAGGAGAATGTCTTTGTGTTTTTCAGACAGGGTTTGCAATACGTCAAACAGCTCACCAATTTGGCCAGACAATGCCTCTATCTCTGCACGCAGAAACAAGCGCAAGTCCACCAGAACCTGGTCATTGCGGGAGCGTCCACTGTGGATCTTTTTGCCCATGTCGCCCAACCTACTGGTGAGCAACATCTCTACTTGAGAATGCACATCCTCTACGCCTTCTTCAATCACAAAGTTCCCGGCAATGGCATTCTGGTACAATTGCCTCAATGCGGCTGCTAGCGCTGTGTATTCTTCAGGTTCCAACAAGCCAATGCTGCACAACATTTCGATGTGCGCCAAAGACCCCATGATATCATAAGGTGCCAGGTACAGATCCATTTCCCGATCGCGACCCACCGTAAACGTTTCAACTTCTGACCATGCGGAGATGGATTTTTGCCAAAGCTTCATTTTTATTTTTTTTCAACCGTTACAAAAACCTTCTATTAATCGAATATACATTTCAATCCCCTCCCGAATTTCGCTCAAACGGATGTACTCATCTGCGGTATGCGAACGCGCGGAATCTCCTGGGCCAATTTTGAGGGAAGGAAAAGGCATCAGCGCCTGATCCGAAAGTGTGGGCGAACCAAAGTAGAGCAAACCCAATTGGAGTCCACTTTGCACCAAAGGATGCTCCAGGGAGATGCCCGAAGAATTGAGGCGAAAAGAACGCGGTTTGAGTTCAGATTGCAACTGCAGTTGTAAAATTTCATAAACCTCTTCATTGCGGTAACACTCGTTGGTGCGCACATCGATTACAAAGCGACAAGAATCGGGTACTACGTTGTGTTGCTTTCCAGCTTCGATTTGGGTAACCGTCATTTTCACTTTTCCCAACAAGGGCGATACCCGCTCCAAATCCATTTTCCGAATGCGGGCAATGTCATCAAGGGCGATGTACAAAGCATTAACGCCTTCTTCCCTAGCGGCATGTCCAGACACCCCTTTAGCCTCTGCGTCGATGACCATCAAGCCTTTTTCGGCGATGGCCATGCGCATTTGGGTAGGCTCGCCTACGATGGCACAATCGATTGCCCCCAGTTCCGGGATAACACTTGCGATGCCTTGTGCACCAGAAATCTCTTCTTCTGCCGTAGCGGCCAAAATCAGGTTAAAAGGCAAATCGCTGCGGTCATAAAAATGCAAAAAGGCAGCGATGAGGGAAACCAGCGGTCCGCCAGCATCGTTGCTGCCCAACCCGTACAAAATGTCTGCTTGTTCAATTCCGGGATGAAAGGGATCGCGTTGCCAACCCGTGGCGGGTTTGACCGTATCGATGTGCGAATTGAGCAAAAGAACAGGTTTGCCCTCTTGCCAATGGCGATTGCGTACCCACGTATTGTGCAGCTTGCAGGTGAAAGGAATGTCACGTTCAGTAAAAAAAGCAGCGATGAGTTGCGCAGCCGAGTCCTCTTCTTTAGAGAAAGAGGGCGTGGTAATCAAAGATTTCAACAAATTGATGGCTGAATCCGCTACATTCATTTTTTGCATTTAGTATGACGCAAAAAATTACTTCCCGATTTTCTGCGTTGCTTAGGCGGCAAAGATAAGCTTTTGGCGCATACTTGGTAAGAGGACTCAGTCTGAATAAATAACCGTTCCACCACCTTGACAAACCGATTCTGGGCCACAGATGATCACCTCCTTCACCCCCTGGCGCAGTGCCTCAAAGGCATTGTCCAGTTTGGGGAGCATGCCGGCGTATACCACGCCTTGCTCCTTGAGCTGCCCATAATCTGTTTCATTCATTCTTGGAATAACGGTTGAGTCGTCTTCTGCATTGGCCAATACGCCGTTTTTATCCAGACACAAATAGAGTTTGACTTCGTAAAGTGCCGACATGGCCGTGGCCAATTGGGAAGCGATGGTATCGGCGTTGGTGTTGAGCAACTGCCCTTGTCCATTGTGGGTAATGGCGCAAAAAACGGGCGTAAAATCAGCATTCAGCAAGCGGTGAATGGCGGGAGCGTTTACTTCATCCAAATCGCCCACATAACCGTAATCGATCTCTTTGACCGGACGCTGGTGGGCTAAAATTACATTTCCATCGGCACCACTTAGCCCTAGAGCGTTGCCACCGATGGATTGCAATAAGGCGACAATTTGTTTGTTGAACAGGCCAGCATATACCATCGTAGCCACTTCAAGTGCAGCCAAATCGGTGATGCGGCGGCCATTGACCATTTGCACGGGAATGCCCAGTTTTTCACTGAGTTCTGAGGCTTTTTTGCCCCCACCATGTACAATGATTTTTTTGCCTTCTTTTTCTAAAAAGGCTTCCAAAATTGGCCGAAGCAGTGCTAAATCATCAATGACTTTGCCTCCAACTTTCAAAATGTGCAGTGTCATAGCGCTCGAAATGTGGTTTGTGTAGCTGGAAATAAAATAGACAATTAATGAGCGCTAAGGTAGTGTTTTTATAGTGGTGGGAATAGTTTGGGGGTAGTTTTGAGTTTTAAGTTCACACAATTTTACCTTTTAAAGTAAGATTGCGTGAACTCAAAACCCAGAACTTTCTTAAAAATTACATCTTATTAATTCGTATCAGTTCTGGTGCTTGACCGCTCCGCATAACGCGAATCAGGTAAAGGCCAGAAGGTAGCGATTTAAGATCCAATTGACCTTCCGTGCTGCCCTCATCAAACTTGGAACGGTTGATGACACTGCCATTCAGGTCGAGCACTTCTACTGAAATACCGCTTGCATCCACCAATTTCGGATTGCTGAAGACCAGACGTACCTGACCATTGGTTGGATTAGGATAAGCATCAGTAGAAGGTATAGCAGGATTAGATCCAGAGCTAAAGCCTTTGCAATCGTTGACGTTGAAGGTTGCACCACTCAATTCAACGAATCCACAGTAAGGGCCACCTCCCATTCTTAGTTGACGCATCAAGTGATAAACATTTGGGAAATCACCAACCGAAATCTCAACTGGTTTGACAATAACGGATTGGATCTGGTATTTTCCAACCTGAGTCACCTTGAATGATGGGCTGCTGCTCACCGCAAGGATGTTCATGCTGTCACCTGAAGTAAGAATGAAAACTTCCTTAAATGGAGAATCAAACATACTTCCCATGGTGATCTTGGCCTTAATGGTAATTCCACCTGGCTTGAAGCACTCCATTGGTTCTGGTTCCAAACTTCCCGTCCAGATTGGGCAATTGCACAATTGAATGTGCAAAAGGTAACCAGTCTGATCGAAATGAGCGCATGGATAGTCTTGCAATTCAGCAGCGATATCGTCAGACGTTACTTGTCCTAGTCCAAAAAGTTTGCTTGGATCAAAATCTTTTGGATTGTAGATCAACTGGTGAACGGTGTACTTGCCGATTTTGCAAAGCAAAAATTCAGGCTTGTCGTAGTAGACATTCAGCACCTTGCTGTTTGGAGCGGATACGTAGTAACGAATCTTCCATCCTGTAGGCACGACTGGTTTTTTAATCCAATCAAACTTCACGTATGCACACCCGCCTTCTGGCAAGCAAGGAACATAGACAAATGGTTTGAATGTACCCGGTGAACCCGCACAGCAGTTTCCTGCCTTGAATGGCACCCCTTCATCAATGCTGCTACAAATCAGGTCTCTGTTTGCCAATTGGGCTTTCAAGCCGGTGACGGTGGTCGTACCCAACTGAATGCTGTTGATGGCAAAAGTATTGGGGTCGTATACGAAAGTGTAGATGATAAAGTCGTTGGTGCTGTTGACCGTAAAGTCTGCCGAAGAGCTGATTTGCTCAATAACCTTGGTGTTACCCTTGGCCAGCAAATACCGGACTTGATAGTTTACGGGAACAACCGCAGGCGTCACCACTGTAGTACGGAAACGCGCAGGCAAGGAAGCAATACAACTGTCGCCCAGGCGCTTGTAAGTACCCGCAAAAGCAACGCAGGTATTTTGACAAGGCGTAAACTCATTGACCAAGCCTTCTGCATCCAATTTGACACAAATGCCCGTTTTATTGACTTGGTTTTTGAAGTAAGTCAGGGTAGTTGTGCCAAATACCACATTGTTGAAATTGATATCGCCTGGGAGATAAATTAAGGTATGAATGCGGTAACGGCCAACCTGCGTAACGATAAACGATGGTGTAGTAGAGATGGCCTTCACAATCAAGTTATCCGTAAACGTAAGGATGTACCGAATTTGATAACCCGCCGGAACTACTGGAGCTACCGTAAACTGAGCATTGTAGACTCCTTGTCCATTTCTCAGACATGGATCATCAATAGCTGAAAGCTTGCCTGGGTTGGCAAGGCATGGCTCTTCACATTTGTCTACCACTATCGCCGCCCCGGTAGGTTCTACGCTGGCACAAATGGTACCTCCACCTTCAATAAACTGGGCACGCAAACCAGCAATGGTTGTTGTACCAAATTTAATGCTGCTGAGTTGGAACGAAGCTGAATTGAAGACCAACGTATGAATGCGGTAAGTACCTATTTCTGCTACACCGAAGCTAGGAGTAGTGTTCAAATCGAGAATTACCTTGCTATCGCCTTTTGAAAGCAAATAACGAACAGCATAACCCGCAGGGATAATACTGTTGGTAAGTGTGGTCGCTTTGATCTCCAGTTCTCCGTTTTTAGGCAAACAGAATTCATCAGTAGATTTAAGCTTACCAGCATCGGCAGTACAAGCACAAAGCGTAATCTTAAATGAAGCGCCGTTTAAATCCAAGGCTCCACAGATATTGCCACCACCCTGAATGAGTTTGGCATTAATTTGTGCTACTGTAGTCGTATTCACCACAATGGTGTTCAATGGCAATGTACTTGGATTGTACACCAAAGTCAAGATCCGGAAATTGCCCGTTTGCAGCAATCCAAACTTGGGTTGAACGCCTACCTGACGTACAACATTATCGGCGCTAACCAACAAATATGTAACGTTGTATCCGTTTGGAATGACTGGCTTGCTATTGCTCGGGTGCTTGGCACCAATCCAGGCATAGTCATATGCTAGGCACTCTTCAAGGTCTGAAACCAGTGTACCCGGAGCAGCTTCACAAGTTGGCAAACATTCCTTCACGGTAAAGCAAGCACCAACTTCATCCAAATCCGCACAGAAATTACCGGTACTCAACCAGGTATTCAGTGTTTTAAGAGTTGTAACCCCCTTGATGATGTTGTTTGGATTGAAGGTCAAGGCACGGAACACAAATACGTGCGCGCAATAATTGCCCGTTTTCTTCAACCAGAAACATCTGTCTTCCACCACATCTACAATGACTCCTTTGTCGTTGACCAAAGCGTAACATACGGTGAAACCACCAGGCGTATTAGGTACAGTTTTGACGTTGAGACAAACTTTGAATGAATCAACCAAACAAGAAACGGTGGGCGAATACAAAATGCCTGCGTCTACATTACAATTGGTTGTACAGTTTGTCACTGGGAAACATACTCCAGTGAGATCAATCGAAGAACAGTATTCTTTCAACCAAATCGCGAGTTGGGCAATCGTTGTGTTGTTTTCGATGATTCGGTTTACGTTAAACGAGGCAGTTGGGAAGATGAACGCATGCATGCAATAAGTGCCAGAAGCACGTACCACCACACTTGGCTGTTCAGTTACATCCACAATAACCCCATTCGCATTGGCGATGGCATAACAAATGGTAAAGCCACTTGGAATCACCGGAGCAACGGTAACATCAGCAACCAACGTTACAACTCCACCAGCAGTAAAGCAGTTTGGTGTGCGTGGTACAATTTTACCAACCGCTACTTCGCACAGTTGAGCGCAAGTATTGACATTGAAACAGATTCCAGTCAAATCAATGGCTGAACAAAGATCTTTTAGCCAAAGGTTCAATTGACTCAGTGAAGTAGAGCCCTTCACGATTCGACCAACATTGAATTGAGCGTTGGGGAATACAAAGGCATGCATGCAATACGTGCCAGCAGCATAGACATTTGCAGTTGGCGTTTCGGTCACATCAATGATGGTGCCAGCAGTGTTTACAATTGCATAGCAAATGGTATAACCTGTAGGCACAATCGGAGTGATCAGTACTTCGGTAGAAAGTTTAATGATGCTGCCTGCTTTGTAGCAATCAGGCACTTTAGCTTTTAACTTACCTGTAGAAACCGTACAGGTCAAACAAGCTTGCACATTGAAATAAGCCCCGGTTAAATCCAGTGCGCCGCAAACTGCTCCTCCGCCCTGGATAAACAGAACGTTGAGTTCGCTGAGCAAGGTTGAACCCAAATGAATCGTAAAATTGAGTGTATTTGGATGATAAACCAGGGTATGGATGCGGTATTTTCCAGTTTTGCTTACTACAAAGTCAGGAGCACTGCTCACTTTTTCAATCACCTTGCTGTCTCCAGAAGTAAGCAAATAGCGGATGACGTATCCCGAAGGAATATTTGGCTGAGTGCCAACCGTAGCTTGCAAACGCGTATCCGTCCAGTTGTCAAGACAAGGCTGACCAACCGGGTTCAGCGTACCTGCGCTTACGCCACAAGTTTGCTGACAGGTACTCACTTCAAAGTAGGCACCAACTGGATCTACAGCGGCACAAAGCGTCCCACCATCCTGAATAAAGGTCTGCTTGACGGTTTTTAACATCGTCACACCCAATTGGAAGGCAGTAGCTGGATTAAAGCTATTTGGATTGTATACCAAGGTATGAATGCGGTAACGGCCAGTGTTGCCCACTGTAAAGTCAGGCGTATTGCCCACTAGCAGCACAGTCATATTGTCTCCGTAAGAAAGCACATATTTCACTACATAAGCGGTTGGAACCACTGGTGCACGATCAACATTTGCTTGCAATCGAGCGCCTGTTTGGGCATTCAAACAAACTTGAATTTTGGGCTTCAAGGTACCCGCTTCTACGTTGCAGCCTTCACAGGGCTTCACAAAGAAGTAAGCACCAGTTTCATCCAAACTTGCACAAGTAGCCACGATTCCCCTTACCAAATATAGTTTCAGGTCTTCAATGGTAGTCGTATTGAGAACAATTTGACTCAAGTTGAACGTACTTGGGTTGTATACCAGGGCGTGAATGCGCCATGTACCCGTTGTATGTACCGTAAAATCAGGCTTATCTCCAATCTGGGTAATCACCAGATTGCTGCCATTGGTTACCAGGTAACGCAACTGATAGCCTGTAGGAATCACTGGTGCTTTGTTCGTCGCTGCACGCAAACGTGCATCCCACCAGTTGTCCAAACAAGGTCCATTTGCCGGAATCAATGTACCTGAATACGCAGTACAGGATACACAATTGACTACGTCAAAAATGGCTCCAGTCACATCCAGCGCGCCACAAACCGAACCACCGCCTTGAATCAATTGGCTGGCAATCGCCGAAGCTCTGGTGCTTCCGAAGATAACTCCAGTTAAATTCAACGTGGTTGGATTATATACCAGGGTATGGATGCGGAAACGACCAGTGCTTGCCACATTAAAGTCAGCACTGGAAGCAACGTTCTGGATAACCAGATTGTCACCAGAAGTGAGTACGTAGCGCAACAGGAAGCCTTCGGGTACCGAAGGAGCCAATAATGAAGTTGCACGCAAACGGGCAGCACCACCAACAGGCAAGCAAGTTTGATCCAACACTTTCAATGTACCTGCTGAAGCAGTACAAGTTGGAGCGCAAGTACTTACATCAAATACCAAACCACTCAACTGGATCGAGCCACAGATAGAGCCACCCCCTTCGATCAATCGATCGCGAACAGCTTGTGCCGTGGTCACACCAGTTTGAATGTCATTGATGTTGAATGTAGATGGGTTGTATACAAAGGCATGAACGCGGTAACGACCAGCCGCCGTAACCGTGAAATCAGCCACTTCTTTTACTTGACGCACCACCAGAACGTCACCCTGGGTCAGGATGTAGACCAGTTTAAACCCAGTAGGAACAACGGATGCTGTACCAACATTGCCGCGAATGCGCGTAGAACCTGCGTTCAAACAAGGTTGGTCAATGGCCACCAAAGTACCGGCTTTAGCCGTACAAGGGCAACTGGTCACCTCAAATAAAGCTCCAGTCAAATCCAGTGCACCACACAATGGGCCTCCACCCTGAATGAGCAGCTTATTGATGTCAGCAGCACGGGTAAAACCAAAGATAACCGTACTCAAATCCAGATCTGCAGGATTGTAGATCAGGGTGTGAATGCGGTAATTTCCAGTTTTGGTTACATTGAAAACAGGATTTTGGCTCACGTTTTCAATCACCAAATTGGCACCAGAAGTGAGGACATAACGGCGCAGGTACCCCGCAGGGATCACTGGCGCATTGACCACAACCGCAGTCAGTTTGGCCGCATTGATGTTGTCATAGCACACTTGAGCATCAGGACGCAGTGAACCAGCAGTAGGTTCACATGGACAAGACGTTACATCAAAAGTAGCCCCAAACAAGTCCAGAGCGCCACAAATCACACCACCGCCTTGAATCAACTTCGCGTTGATGGCAGCAGCTTTGGTCGTACCAAATACCACCCCACTCAAATCAAGCGTGGTTGGGTTGTATACAAAACTGTGAATGCGGTAACGTCCGGTTTGGGCTACGCTGAATTGTGGATTCTGACCCAATTGAACAATGGTAAGGTCTTCTCCTTTGGTCAACACGTAACGCAACTGGAAACCTGTCGGAATCACTGTTGGTAAAACGCGATTAGCCGTCAACTGTACCGAACCATTGTTGATACAAGGCTGACTGGCTGCAACCAGTGCTCCAGGATTGGCAGCACAAGGACATAGGCTGACGTTGAATTTGGCACCTGTTACATCCAGAGCGCCGCAAATTTTGCCACCGCCTTGTACCAGTTTCTTGAGAATATCTCCTGCATTGAATTCTCCGGGATCAAATTCACCCAGGTTAACTTTAGACGGATCGTATACCAAGGTATGGATGGTAAAAACACCAGTCTTGCGAACAATGAAATCAGGTGTTGCCGAGAAAGCTTCAATGATGAGGTCATTTCCACTGGTCAGTACATAAATGACTTTGTACTTGGAAGGGAAGGTAGGGGTTGTCACTTCTACCGCTTGTAAGCGAGCAGTTCCATTGTCGAGGCAATTTTGAGCCAGGACGCGTAGTGTGCCTGCGAAAGTTCCACAGGTATCACATTCATTAAAAGCGAATTGGGCACCGGTGGTGTCCACTCCGGCACATTGCAAAGCAGTGCTCACTAGAAAGCGCTTTGCCAATTGTGTCACTTTGTAATTCTTTGGCGGGAACAGGGTATCAGGATTGAGTTTAGCGGGATCATACACCAAAGTATGAATACCGTAAAACCCTTGGGCCTTAACCTTGAATAGAGGACTTGCGTTTTTCGCAATCACTCTTTGCTCACTGCCTTTGGACAGCAAATAGGTTCGAGCAAAACCTGCTGGTACTACTGACGCTTCTGTCTGTTTTGCTTCAATAAAGGCAGAATCCTTGTTGACACAGACCTTCAAATCCCCGAGCTTACCAGTTTTGGTAGTGCAAGTGATTAGATTCGGCTGCTGTGCAAACACAGGAACGCCCATCAAGAGAAACAATACAGGTAAAAAGTGTTTCAGCTGCCGCACTTGGCTTGAAAAGAGGTACTTAATGGGTATCATAATTAATCGTTTTCTGATGTTGTGGAAAACTGATTATATACCCGGGTTTCAACCCATGAATTTATTCTTGGGTTGTTGAATAGTAGTTCAGACTGCTGCTAGAAAGAGGGAGGGGTAATTGAAGTAAAACCTGGATTTTTTTATTCTTAACCTAATTCAGGCCTCAAATATACAAATCCAAACAACACATGTACCTCTTTTACCATTTTTTTTTACCCTATCTCAAACAAATAACCCAAAAAGGTTACGTATTTTTTCTAAAGCATTGAACGCCTTGGAAAAATTTTTCTCAATTGAGAAATAAGGGGTCTGACTAGCTCCAAACTGCCGACGGATAGCTTCCACATTTTTCAACATACTTCCTTCAAAATCCAAGGTTTTAAGCCCTAAATCATGGTGTAAAAACTGGATGGCTGTCCAAATGAGCAGAATCCCTCCACCATGATGACGAAGAGTCGGATCATCTCCAGCAAGGTGGTAATAACCAACCTGGTCATCCCACACCACGTAAGACGCGCTGTGTACCATACCCCGTTGGTCAACTGCAAAAAAAAACTTCCTGCGCTTTTGTGCAGACAATGCTGCATCATGACTCAAAAATTGCACTAAAGTATACGGAATCGAAATGTTTTGCCGATCAAAACTCTTCTTGTTGGTACGGTAAAAACGTTCTGGGTCATCCCATTGTTCAACCTGTAAGGACATAGCTTTTTGTAAATTCCGTCGAATATTGCGATTAACACCAGTTTGTACTTGTTTCAAATTACTAATATCTAGCAAATAGGTGTATCGGGTAGTTTGTCTAAAGCCCCGCCAGTACAAGGGCAACCAGTTGGTGTTGCGGTAATGAAAGTCTTGCTTTAGATTCGCCACCGGCGGTATTTGATCCAAAAGTTTTTCCAGAATCTGGTGCTGCTCACTCAAACCTGGGTTGCCAAACAACAATGGGCCCATAAACTTCACAAAAACCGGCATGGTGATGTAGGTGAATCCCATTTTTTGCTTCAGAAAATAAGTCCAAATGCCTTTCACCTCGCTGCCATCTTCTACTATCGCAACGCCCCACTCCCCTTCCTGGCATACGGCATCCAAATACCAATCCTGAAAATAGATCGGTAATTCGGGATGGGTTTGGCAGAATTGGCGGTAGCGGTTTTTCATTTTACTTTTTTTGCACAATCATTACGCCATCTCGCAGCGGCAGCAACAAATTCTCGACCCTCGGATCAGCCTGAATTTTTTCATTGAATTGATGGATGAGTAAGGTATCCTTGTCTTTTTTCTCCTGAGTCACTTTGCCATCCCAAAGCACATTGTCTACCAGGATAACTCCGCCAGAATTGACTTTATCGATGACCAAATCGTAGTGCAAGGTGTAATCCTGTTTGCCCCCATCGATCATCACCAAATCAAAGCGAAAATCCAGTTGAGGGATAATGTCTTCGGCACGGCCCTGGTGCAGTTGGATGCGGTCGTTCAAACCCGCTTTGTCGATGTATTTGCGGATCAGGTGCTCCAGTTCCCGATTGGGCTCTATCGTGTGCAATACACCTCCAGGTGGCAATCCTTCGGCAATACAAATGGCGCCATACCCGGTAAAAGTCCCAATTTCAAGGGCGCATTGTGGCTTGACCCACATGCTGATGAAACGCAGCAACTGGCCTTGCAAAGGGCCCGTCATCATTTGAGGGGCCAGGGTTTTGAGGTGCGTTTCGCGGTCCAACTCATGCAATACTTCCGAAGGAGGGGTACTGTGGGCGGCACAATAATGGTAAATGTTGCGTAATGAACGTTGCATGGTGGCTTAACTATAAGGCGCAAAGTTCTAAAAGTTTTTTGTACTTTCCTCACTTCCAAAACTCAATCTAACCACGATGAATAAATCGAAGCCACTAGGTTTTCTTCTCAGCCTGTTCTTGCCTTTGAGCATGATTGCCCAATACCCCACCCGTTTTGAGACCAGCAATGGCACCCAAACCCCTACTTACGCCGAAGGCATTGCCTGGTATCAACGCATAGCCGCCGATTTCAAGGAAATTGACATCCAAACCAAAGGGCTCACCGATAGTGGTTTCCCCTTGCATCTGGTGCTTTATTCCAAAAACCGCAAGTTTGATCTGGCCAAACTCAAAGCCCAAGGCAAAGCTATTTTTTTCATCAACAATGGCATTCACCCGGGTGAACCCGACGGCGTGGATGCGTCCATGTTGCTCTTGCGTGATATGGCCTTGCACCTGGATCGCTTTCCGATGTTGGACAGTGTGGTGGTGGCCTTGATTCCATTTTACAATATCGGCGGCACCCTCAACCGCAGTTCGACCAGTCGAGTCAGCCAAAACGGGCCAGAGGAACATGGATTCCGCGGCAACGCCCGCAATTATGACCTCAACCGCGATTTCATCAAAGCTGATACCCGCAACGCCTTGAGTTTTGAAGCCATTTTTCAAGAACTAGATCCAGATGTGTTCATCGATACCCACGTGAGCAATGGGGCAGACTATCAATACACCATGACTTTTTGTTATGCCCAGGAAGAAAAACTGGGTGGTGTGCTGGGGGCGTTTCACAAAGAGACCTTCCTACCCTATCTGTACGACCACATGAAAAAAACCGGTTTTGAAGCCACACCTTATGTCAATGCTTTCGGACAAACGCCAGACAAAGGTTTTTCGCAGTTTCCAGACTGGCCGCGTTACTCCACCGGCTACGCAGCGCTCTTTCATACCATGGGCATGATGACCGAAACGCACATGCTCAAGCCTTATCCACAACGGGTAAAAGCAACATATGCCTTGCTGGAAGGGGTGTTGCAATTTTTGGGAAAACACCGTGCTCGCCTGCTGGCGGTGCGACAAGCCACCAAAGAAGCTGTAAAAACCCAGGCTGAATTCCCTTTAACCTGGAAACTCAACGGCGAAAAGTTTTCGGAAGTCGAATTCAAAGGGTACGAACCTGAATACCCCCTCAGCCAGGTCAGCGGCCAAAAACGCTTGTACTACAATCGAGACAAGCCCTTGAATAAAATTGTCCCCTTTTACGACCATTATGACGTTGATTTGAAGACCACCAAGCCTTCGGCCTACATCATTCCACAAGGTTGGCACAATGTCATTGAACGCTTAAAAGTCAGCGGTGTACAAATGCGGCAACTCCAACAAGACAGTACGCTGGAACTGGAAGTGTACATCATCGATGCATTTCAAAGTGCCAAAAACCCTTATGAAGGCCACCACCAAAACACCAGCGTTGACTTGCATACCGAACGCCACCAGATCAATCTGCGCAAAGGTGATTTTTTCATTCCGCTCAATCAATGGCGCAATCGTTTCATTGTGGAAGTACTCGAGCCACAGGGGGTGGATTCTTACTTTCGCTGGAATTTCTTTGATACGGTCTTGCAAGAAAAAGGTGGATATTCTTCCTACGTGTTTGAGGATTTGGCAGCAGAATTGCTCCAAAAAGATCCAGCGCTAAAACGCAAGCTGGAAGAGAAAAAACAAGGAGATAAAGCTTTTGCTGAAAACGCTGGCGCACAACTGGATTTTGTGTACCGAAACTCGATTTATTGGGAGAAAGAGTACATGCGCTATCCCGTTTATCGGGTTGTGGCCAATTCAAAGTGATGGGATAAACTTTCAGGGACAAAGAGGAATTCAGTATAAAAATCTCTTTGTCCCCGAAAATTACGGTATAGTCGTACTATTTCCCCAAAATTCGGTTGGTCAATTCAGGAAACCGGAAAAAAGGAATCCCTTTCCGCAGCACCAGCCCAATTTTCAATTCTCCACCAAATTGCCGAAAGAAACCCTCCACTCCCCGCAAGCTGCTGCCTTCAAAATCAAATACCTGCATGCCCTCTGTTGCCAGATCCTGGAGAGCACGCCAAATCAACAAAGCCACTGCTCCGCTGTGGGCATCAGGTGTGCGTCCAGTGGCAAGCAAATAAGCATAGCGTTGATCCTTAACGATGTGAATAGCAGCAATTTTTTTTTCAGTGTCCTTTTCGATGGCCCAATAAAAATCCTGAACCTGGTGATGTTGGGCTTGGTCCGTCAAGCGCTGGAAATGCGCTTCTGTATAAGGCATTTTCATTTTTTGTGCAGTAAAAGTATGGCCATTCATGGCATAAAAACCTGCTCCGGAGGCACTGCGTTCTACCCGAATTTTTTTAGCAGCATTGTTGACGTTGTTGCGCAAGGCACTCGCAAAATCGGCGTAAAGGTCTCTTTCGCCCAGGTTTAGGCAATAGGTGTATTTGATCTCCAGGCGAAATCCATTCCAGCGAAAAGGCAAGGCATTGACCAATTGGGGATGCCACCTTTGGCGAAAAAAAACGCACGAGGGAAGTTGCACGAGGAGTGCTTCCTGGGTACTGTGTTCCAAGGCATACCGATTGGTCAGTTTCAGGTTGTCCGGAAAATCATACCAGGGCCCGAGGTAAGGCGTCAGCGGCGGCATCTCAATGGCCGATAGCGACCATTTTCGGGTCAAAAAATAAGGCAAAACACCAATAATCTTTCCCCCTTCATCTTTAGCCAAACCAACATCCCAGGCATCAGGGCATACCGCATCCAACCACCAGGGTTGAAAAAAAACCGGCAAATGTGGACATCCACTCGCCCAGCTGCGGTATTGTTCTAGGTTCGTTTTCACCGCAGCAATACGATTTTGCCGAATCCTTTGTCAAAAAAAGGATCGGCGGCTGAACTGAACAGTTTGATGGATTTTCCCTGGGCGTCTTTGGCCACCACGCGGTACAAATAAACGCCATTTGCCAATTGATCACCATACTGATCCGTACCATTCCAGACATAATCCGACAAATGGGTACCAATGCGCAGGTCACCAAATTCATCTTGGCTGATTTCTTTCACCACTTGCCCCGAAACCGTCATGATTTGAATCGAAAAATAGGCGGGTTCTTCCTTGCCGGTCAGGGTATACACAAAGCGACAAGACGTCGTAAATGGGTTGGGATAAGGCAACAATTGACTCAAGCTTTGCTCTTGTACAATGCGAAACGAAACTTGAAACAAATTGCCTCCTGCCAAATTGCCGCTGGCATCGCGCGCCCTTACCATCAATTGGTATTCACCATCAATGAACAATTGTGGCTGCCATTCGATGCGGGCGGGTTGCCCAGGTTTTTCCGAAGGAAAAAAAGCGACGTTGCCCGAGTTGAAGCGCAGCAAAATGGGTGCTCCTTTGGGTGGAACTACCCGAACTTCAAACAGGGCGGTATCGGACAACAACAAGTACTTGTTTTCATCGCGCAGCAGGATCTGGATCAATGGGCTACTGCTTACCAGGTCTTTGTGCAAAATTCTCAGTCCGTCAAAAGTGACATCTACCACTGGAGCAGCAGCATCGGTTTTGACAAAAAAAGTGCGGATGGCCAAATTGTTTTGGTAATTCAACTCCAC
>NZ_JBBAKG010000035.1:50827-56878 GCF_040403615.1 Haliscomenobacter sp.
CCGGCGTCTTTTACCGTCATGAACAATACGTAATGACCCTTTGGGATGGCATTTTCCAAAAAATCGATCACTTTTTTTCGTTGTTCTGGGGTATTGGTTTCAAAAATAAACCCGAAATCTTGCTGGTTCAAGGTTCCATAGCGCTGCTGGCCATCGGTATTCAGCCAGGGTTGTCCGGTGAGTGGGTCAAATACGGCGACCACTACTCCCTGGACAAAAACAGTGCGGAAAATGCGGTTGTTGTTGTACAAGTAGCGCGTGGGTACACTATTGGTTTGAGGGCTGTAAGGTACAGATTCGGCAATGATGTTGTTCAATTTGGATTGAAACAACAATTTGCGCCGTTCTGTATCCCAATTGAGCTGCTGCAGGTTCGTTTCCAGCAATTGAAAATAATGCGACTGGTTCCAACCATTTTTGCTGCCGGGTTGAAAAAGGAAAGAGCTTTGTTTCCAGGCATCGGCACTTTGTGCCGAATCCGGGCGCATGCGCCAATAATACACCCGGCCATTTTGCCAGGATAAGCTAGGCGACCAGGCCAAAAGACTGGATTCGGATTTCAACCGCAGTGATTGCATGGAAGGACTGTTGAACAGGGCCGTGGTGTCGATTTCCAACTTAAACTCCTGATCCACATTGGTGGCACTTGCATACAGCGTAGGTCGAGATTGATTGTTGGTAAAAATGCCAAAATTGGCCGGAAAGAGTGGCACAAAATCATTGGGCAACACTACGAATTCCAGTCCCTCCTGGCCCGAGCTATTGAGCAGGCGATTGTTGTTTTCAGCAGCAGGATCAGGCAATTCTGTAATGCGATTGAGTGGATCAATGACTGCAAAAAGTCGGTTTTTACCCAGGGCAGATTTTCCCAATACAGGTAGTTTTATTTTAAAGGTATCGGCGAAACCCCTGGCATTTAATCGAATAGCGTAAGTCAACTCTTTGCCGTCGGGCAAGATCCTGGTCAATTTTACCTGCAAGGTATCCTGATTGTTTTGCCCCAAATTCAGGACAGAAAGCCGGACTTCAAAAGAATCCTGATCAACGGTTGGATTGTTGGGCAATAAGCGAAAACTGCTCAAATCCGGAGTAAAATCCGGGCCTTTGTAGCGGTTCATCCGAATGGCCGGATCACCGTGCAGGATGATTTGCTCGCCCAGGCTGCGAAAAATGAACGAGTTGATGTTTTCCAAACCACTCCGCGCCACACTGGTCATGTCGCCGATGCCATCCAGGTAATTTTTGCCCCCCAAAGCCTGATAAAACCGGCTCAGAAAGATCTCCAAGGCACCGTCATTGGCAAAACCCGAAGAAGCAATATAGGCAATGCCTCCGCGATTGGGCGCCAAGGTAAACCGTTCGCTCAGACTGTTTTGGAGATCGTAAAGTTTACCCGTCAAGCAACCCAATGAAAAAATGAGTGGGTAGTGCCCGGCATTGTTGAACAGTAAGGGGTCGTCCAATCCGAAATCCGTATTGGTTACGGCACCATGTCCCAAAAACACTTTCAAGGCCACCCCGGCATTGACATCTTTGATGACCTCTTCGGCAGTAGACAACACCACCGCTTCCGCACTTTGTTTGCTTACTCCATTGACGATGGCTCCAAAATCATTGTTTGTCAACACACTACCGGCGCGTTTGAGCCGGGCTTGAAACGTAGCGATTTCATTTCCATCCAGGTTTCCGCCAGAAATGTGCAGTACTCTTTTGCGCCAGGCCAGGGCTTGAGCGTTGCGTGGCGCCTCCAGACGCTGGTCAAATTCCTTTACTTTGGCCAGGTAATCACCTATTTGATGGGGTGACAGAACTGCCAAACGACCAGTGGAGATAAATGGAACCAGCTTGCCATTGGGACAAAACAACAGGTTGTCGGAACCGGGCGTACCAAAAGTGGGAATGTAATGCTCGGGGCGCATATCTGCGTTGCGTTGGCGCAATAGGTGGTACTCAATGCCGTGTCCGATCAAAAACAGGTATTGGGGGCGAATTCGTTTGGTCAAATAAGCCCCAAAATTGCGCAAAGCCTGCGGATGATCAGGGATGCCGTAGCCAAACTGATCAAAAAGTTGTTGCACATCGGCAATCAGTACCCGATAGCTTCCTCCCTGACTGGAACGGCGATAAGCGGCATATTCTTCAACGTAATCTCGCCCCTTACCGTCGTTGCGCAATTTAGCGTGAGTGATGATGATGTAATTGGCATCGAGATTGCGGTAATCTGCAAAAACCACCTGGCTCAAAGGTGGAAATGCGGCCAATGCTTTGACCGGGTTGAACAGTAAAACGGTGGTCTTTTGTGCCAATGGAGGCAAAGTAAAACGGTATTTTCCCTCAGACAAGGGTTCTAAAACTACCCGCGTCAGGGTATTTTCGAGGTACAATACTGGTGCAAGTCCCCCATCAAAATCGGTAATTTCGTAATAACTCCGCTGCGCTTGTGGCTCCAGTTGAAACCTGGCAGAACTGGCTCGACTGAATCCAAAATCGGCAGTGTATTCTATTTCGGCAAAAGCCACCGTAAAGGCGGCTCCAGAGCCCTCCTGGTTTTCGATGCGCAATTTCAGTTTGCGCGCCAGCCCATTGGCCGCGATTTGACCAGTATAAGCTTTGAGCTCATAGCGTTGCAGGGTATCATTGAGCAGCCATTGCCCTGCTGGGTTATTCGGCGCATCGCTGTTCAGGGTGCGCAAGCGCAAACGGTGGAATTCGGCTTGATTCGAGCAAAGGCGCAAGGTAAGTTGTGCTGGCGTAATGCCTGCGTTCAGGTTTTCAAGTGTAAAATCGAGGTCTTTTGCGGCAGCAAAAGCACTGCCAAATCCTTCACCCATATCGTAACTGGAGTAGGCCACCAGGTTTTCAAAATCGTAGCGGGTATGGTTGAATTGTTCCGAAAAAACATAAGCTGCCGTTTTTCGACAGGTCGGAATTTTATTGGGCAAGTTATTCCAATCATTGACCTGATCCAGATACCGCAAGGTTGGAGCACCACTCGGCACAATGGTCAAAAAATAGGCAGCCGTATCTGAAATCAGGCTGTATTTCGGGTTCAGTTGGTCACTTTCAGGTCTTTCAAACAAAAAACGATCCATTTCGCCCCGGTTTTTGGTGGCTACAAATTCCAGGTAATCGTTGGTTTTGAGTGGCAATGCACCGCTTGAGACATAAATCGGGATTTCTTTTCCCAAGTGAAAAACCTGATACTGGTTTCCCTTGGTTTGCGTTACTGGCAACCCAGCAGTTTGCAAATCGGCATAATTTAGTCGATAAACCCCATCCAGGGTTACTTTGACTTTGTAATACGGTTGGTTGGCTACAATCCATTCCATTCCGTATAAAGTGTCTGATCCAACTGGCATTTGCCCCCAAGTCCTTATGGCAAAAAAGCTGCTTATGAGTACAAGCAGAATCCGTAAGTGATGCATAGAGGTCTGTTTTTTTTTGTGCAAGATAATTCGATTATCAGCAGCAGATTCATTCTGAAAAACACTACCTTGGTAAGCAGTACTGCAAAAATAACAATTATGCTTTTCCCAATTGGCGATGATAACGTAAAAGGAGGACATTATCCGGTGGTGAGTTATACTTTGTTGGCCATCAACATCTTGGTCTTCCTACTTCAACTCAGTCAAGGCAACCAGCAAGAACAATTTATTCTGAATTATGGCGCGATTCCCGCTGAAATCACCCATGGCCATCGGCTGTATACCCTGGTCACCAGCATGTTTTTGCACGGCAGCATCGGCCACATCGTTGGGAATATGCTGTTTCTCTGGATTTTTGCCGACAACATTGAGGCCGTAATCGGCAGTGTCCGGTTTTTTATTTTTTACCTGGCTGGAGGATTGGCGGCGCATGCGGCGCATATATTTTTCAATGCGGGCAGCGAAATTCCCACGGTGGGTGCCAGCGGAGCCATTGCCGCAGTGTTAGGAGCCTACCTCATCATGTTTCCGCAATCGCAGGTTAAAGTTTTGTTCATCATTTTCCCGTTCAAAGTACCAGCCTTGCTTTTTTTGGGATTCTGGATTTTTTCCCAGTTTCAGAATGGATTGGGGAGTTTGAGCGCATCCACTGCCGAAACCGATGGGATTGCTTACTGGGCGCACATTGGAGGCTTTGCTTTTGGAGCAGTGCGCGGCTTTCCATTCCGGAATGAGTACACCCGGGAATTAAAGAAAGGATACCGAAATGAAGATCTGGTGAATTAGGAACTTAAATAAAAAAGGCGATCACCCGGATCGCCTCTACCATTGTATGCTAAGTATGATGCAAAAAATTACTAATCGTATTGAAACAAATCCAGATCCTCAATCAGGTGGATCAGTTTCTGGGCGTATTTTTTGTCGGTAGCGTAACCTGCCTTAGACAGGCCTTTGGCCCAATCTGCGTAGTTTTCTCCCAACTTCTTTAGTGGGCGATACCGATTGGATTGCAGCAACATGCTGTGGGAGCGGAAACTTTCCCATGCAGAAGGAAAAACCCGGAAAAAATCCTTGTGCGAATCATCTGTAAAATTGCGACAATGCCCCCGGCCACATGTTCGGGAGAAACATTTGATCCCAAAGTGGTTGTTGGCCTGTTCAGAAAGCGGGCTTTCGCCAGCATCGCTCTCCAGCAAACCCTGCGCCAGCGTGATGCTAGCAGGTATTCCAAATTGCTTTTGCTCCGCTTTAGCGATATCTGCAAAACGCTGTACATAAGCCAACTGCTTTTGGCGTTTGGATTGGCGCTTGTCTGCGGATTCAAACACTTCATCCTGATCAGGAAAACTGACGTTTTTAAATTCATTGGCCAGCTCTCCCAGTGAATTGGTTCGGGTGACCGCAGCGGCCTTGCTCGGGCCGGATTTAGGGGGCGGAGTAGCAACCGAGGGACGATCCACTTGGTTCGACCCATCGGTGCTAAAAGAGAGCATAGAAACGTTCATAGGATGTATGGATTCACTAACATAGCTGGCTTTTATTGCCTCCCCTTTTGGAGCAAGGCTCTGAATTTCAACAATGGGGCTATTGCGGTCATTCACGTGAAGGTTTACACTCAGTTCTCTGGAACCAATGCCATAGCCCGCAATGGAAAACAACGCGGCTTGAAACCAATAGCGGCTCACCGCTCTCCGCAGATCGCGGTGGCTTTGCCGCAGTTTGGATTGTACAACAGTCAGGTGATCAAGTTTCAAAGTTTTCATAGCTTTTGTTTTAATCATTGTTTCAAATCACTCTGCAAATAAAACAATAAATTTTTAATCTGGCAAATAAAAAACATATTTTGTTTTTTATTTGCCGTTTTTTTTGATACAACCAAATGGCCTGACGCAGAATCTTTGGAAGTTGTGACGATGTCACAGAATCTGCGTTTAATAGTTGGGAGAGTTCATCACTACTTCTACCTTTACAGCTTAAAATTTGAAATCAGCTAAGGAACATGAAAAAGATCACATTGGCTTTTGTAGCATTGTTTGCCATTCTGGGTACAGTTTCTGCCCAGAAGTATGCACACCTCAATTATGGCAATCTGCTGAATGCCATGCCCGCAGTTAAAGACGCGGATAAACAGTTGGAAAATTTTCAGAAAGCTTTGGTTTCCAAAGGTGAAGAAATGAGTTCCAAACTCAAGGAAGGATATTTGGCCTATTTGAAGGACCAACAATCTCAGACCGTTGCACCCGTGAAAATGCAAGAAAGGCAGGCTCAACTGGAAGCAGAGCAAACTGCCATTCAATCGTATGAAGAGGCAGTGCGCAAACAAATCTCGGACAAACGGGAGGCATTGTTAAAACCAATTTTGGATCGGGTCAATCAGGCCATCCAGGACGTTGCAAAAGAGAAGGGATATTCTTTGGTTTTTGACACCAGTTCCTTCAATGCAGTCTTGTTTGCAAAAGATACCGAAGATTTGTTTCCTTTGGTGAAAACCAAATTGGGGATTCAATAATTTACCGGCGGGGCGGCCCTTGCGGCCGCCCTCGTAATGGGCGACCGCAAGGGTCGCCCCTTCTAATCCACCCGCTTATGCTATGGGTAACCCCACGTAAAATCTGGAACGCTGCAA
>NZ_JBBAKG010000035.1:56978-66519 GCF_040403615.1 Haliscomenobacter sp.
CTAATCCACCCGCTTATGCTATGGGTAACCCCACGTAAAATCTGGAACGCTGCAAAAATACTCTGGTCTTACTACCTGACCCGCCTGCTGCAACGACCCATTCAATGGGGTGTGCCTTTCACCATTTCCATCGAACCCACCACCGCCTGTAACCTGCGTTGCCCGGAATGCCCCAGCGGTTTGCGTTCTTTTTCTCGTCCTACTGGTAATTTGCGTGCTGATTTTTTTCGCCGCACCATTGATGACCTCTACCGCGATTTGTATTTCCTGATTTTTTATTTCCAGGGAGAACCGTACATCAATCCCGAATTTCTGGATATGGTCAAGTACGCTTCCCAAAAAGGCATTTACACCATCACGTCCACCAATGGTCACTTTTTGAGTGACGAAAATGCCCGCCGCACCATCGAGTCGGGCCTGGATCGACTGATCATTTCGGTAGATGGCAGCACCCAGGAGGTATATGAACAGTACCGCAAAAGTGGAAACCTTGATCTGGTCCTTCAGGGCGCTCGAAACGTGGTAAAATGGAAAAAGCAATTGGGTTCAAAAACTCCACATCTCATTTTTCAGTTTTTGGTGGTGCGCCCCAATGAGCACCAGATTCCCGAAATCTACCGCCTGGCCAAAGAGATTGGCATTGACGAAGTCAAACTAAAAACGGCTCAGATCTACGATTATTCCCAAGGCAATCCATTAATCCCGGTTCAGGATCAATATTCCAGGTATCGGAAACAAGCAGATGGGAGCTACCGCATCAAAAATAAATTGCTCAATCATTGTTGGAAACTGTGGCATGCCTGCGTGATTACCTGGGATGGGATGGTTGTGCCTTGTTGCTTTGACAAAGACGCACAATACCGGATGGGAAACCTGCAAGACCAATCCTTGCGAAAGGTTTGGCAGCAAAAGCCCTATCAGGAATTCCGCAAAAATATCCTTAAAGGCCGCGACCAAATTGACATCTGTACCAACTGTACCGAGGGTTGCAAGGTTTGGGCATAAAAAAATGCTCAAAATATTATTTGGTTAAAGTGTTGCATTTATACCTAGAATGTCTGTACCGTTTTTTTCAACCTGCTCTAACATTTTCATTACGATAATTTCACAAAATTTGGCCACTCCCTGTTTCATCACAGAAAAGTAAAGTTTTGAAAATTTAATGAAAAAAAATTGTATTACTTGAATAAAGATTAGATCTTTAACTTCACATCGCTTGAAATACTACAGAATTTACCACTTAGTGTTATTGAAGGGTAGCTTCCAAAAGCTACCAGCGGGAATTATTTGTGAGAACCACTAAAGTAATCGCCTTAGTTAGCTGACACATGTCAACCCGTCGCTTGTTGAGTCAATGCGAATGAGCGAAGATGTGTTTCACTTACACGAATCTCTTAGCCTCAATCACGATGTTAACGCAGATTCTAGTGAATTGTTGTCTCTACACTACCTGTAGTAAAACGCAGTGACGAATTTGTTTTTAAGGAGCGCAATTGAACAGTAAGCAACCATATTTTTAAGAGGCTTTTAAAATTCAGCAAAAATGCTTTTCAAAATAATCCTGTCTGGTCATCTGGAATTCGGAACTGACAGAACATTTGATCTTGTCTTGAATATGTTTCAGCAACGTGCAGAAACATATTACAAAAATGACATCCTGCTGAAACCCATCGATATTTTCATATCTGAAAAAAGCATGTTGGATATCCCTCGGGTAATTATTCCAACCGCCCCTGAAAAATCATGGCGCAATACTGTTCATCTTTTAGAGACCATTTCTCAATACGCCGTAGCTGGCAACATTGGTGCCTGGAAGCTGGACAGTGGCTCTCTGGTTGAACATGCTCTTCTGGAGCCCAAAGGCGACAAGACTGCCGTTCAATCCTACTTGCGCGGCAGAGAATTGCTGGTTCAAGGCCAACAAACTGAAGCCCGCGATGCGTTGAGTGCTGCCATCGCAAAATTTACCCGCCATGCCCTGGCTTACGAACGCAGAGGCTACGTCAACTATAAATTGGGCAATGTCAGCGATGCATTGTACGATTTTTCAAAAAGCATTGATATTTATCCGCATAGCCCAGATGCTTACATGGGTCGTGCTATTGTACGCCTGCACCAAAAAAGCTACGCTGCCGCAGCCAGCGATTTGGATATGGCCATCAAAACATCCATTCCTCATCAACCCATTCACTGGCGCGCCCGCCGCATGAAAGGCGAATGCCATGTTGAGTTGAATGAATATGCAAAAGCTGAGTTTGAATTAAAATTGGTGACCAACAAGACCTTCAATATCGATGATTCAAATGCCGCCTGGCAGCCAACCGCATACTACAACTACGGTCGTGCCTTGTACGGCAATGGCAAATTCAAGGAAGCATTCCAGGCCGCAGATAAAGCGCGGAATCTCGCAACTGAACCTTCTGCCGATATGTTGCAATTTGTACATACTGCCGCTGAAAAAGCTGGAGTATCTAAGGGGCGATAATACAAATATACCGGAGTGGTGATTTCAGATTTTGGCTGGTTTTTTCAAGCCTGCAAGAGCTACCAAAATCTGAAATCCCAAAATCATCGCTATCTTGTGGCAAAAATCGAGTACCATGATAAAGTCGGTTTGTGCCAATTCCCTCCTTCTCTATGCCCTTCTTCTTTTGGGCAGTTTCTCTTGCCAACTTGGCACCAAAAATCCAATCGATCCAGAAACTGAAAAACTCCAACGGGAAGTAGATAGTCTGCGTCAAGTCAAAGAAGCACTGCAAGATGAACTGCAAACGACCAAAGACGAGGAAGAAACCCCAGCAGTAAACCCGCCAATCACGCCCACCAATACTGCCGATTCAGAAGGAATTCCGCTGAAGGTAATTGCTGCGAAAAAAAATTTTGATGCCAATTTTAATCCAGAACTGCGCATTACTTTCAGAAATACGGCAGCCAAAAAGGTTGTATCCACCATTATCGCCGTAGATTTTAGTTTCAACAGCACCGAGATCTCTCCAAATTGCCATTTTGAAAAAACGCTTCCTCTAAACCTGACCTCCGAGACCACCCAAACCGTCAACATTCCAATTCCTGCCGCCTACGGCAAAAACTGTGCAGACAAAGCATGGGTAGTGGTAAAAGAAATTACTTATGCGGATGGCACTAAAGAATGAGCACTCCTCCGAATCAACCTATTTACTCGATATAATAATTACACAATGGAAACTTCAAACCAGACCTTTGCCCAATTCCTGAACTCCCTGCGCATCCTACACGCAGCCATGGTTTTTGGATTGATCCTCTTTTTAGCGGTTGTTCACTTTGGACTCCAACCAGATCCAACAGTATTTAATGCACCAAACCCTGCGTTGCTTGTCAACATCGCTGCTGGTTTACTCACCATTTGTACTGCTGTTGGCTACTGGTTATTCGGTCAACGCCTGAAAATGTTGCGCACAGCTGCTGATTTGAATCAAAAACTACTCGATTACCGTTCGGCAAGCATCATCAAATTTGCTTTGATTGAAGGGCCCACTTTGGCCTCCATTGTTTTTTATCTGCTCACCGCCAATACCGTTCTAATCGGTATCGCCGGAGTTGGCATTGTAGTGATGGTTATCAACCACCCTACGGCAATGAAGGTCAAAATGGATTTGGAACTTAGTAACGAGATTTAAATCAAGTTACATTCTGACTGTCTCTTTTTTGATTTCCGTCCCTTACACCCGAGTAAGTTTGACCGGAGGCGTAAAGTTGGCATTCCATTGGCATACGTACACGCTTTTGTCATTGTCCACACATACATCGTGACCATGGTGGAATACGCGATTGCTCAACGCCGTTGAGGGCAACAACACTCCGTTTTTGTACGTAGGTTCGGTACCTCCAG
The DNA here is from genome assembly GCF_040403615.1 of Haliscomenobacter sp. Lineage (NCBI taxonomy): Bacteria > Pseudomonadati > Bacteroidota > Saprospiria > Saprospirales > Haliscomenobacteraceae > Haliscomenobacter > Haliscomenobacter sp. The sequence continues at coordinate 60,847 of NZ_JBBAKG010000035.1, forward strand.
GATTGGAGACAATTTTATTGTTGGCATCTAGAATGGTTACAAAGCCAGAGCCATCCTGCCGATTGCCCGCCGCATCTTTTGACCAGCATACCCCTGCATAAAGATTGGTATCGTCCATTACCGGGCGACAAACGTACAAGCCAGGCATATCGATGCGCTTGATGAATTTGCCGTCCAGCGTGAAGACTTTGAAGCAAGTCTCTTCGCGAGAAGTACACACCAGCACGGGATTGTTTTTGTCGCGGGTGTCTATCGCCACGCCGTGGGCATTGACCAGGTTGTGTTCCTTGTTGGCGTTGTTGCGGCCACCAAAATGGCGGATGTATTGCCCTTTGCTGTTGTATTGGATGATGTAATCAGAGCCATAGCCGTCTGCCACATAGATGTCACCATTGGGCGCAACGGCAGTTTCGGTGGGCTGGAAGCGCTCATCATCCTTATAAATACCAATTGTACGCGGGTGGCCAATGGTGAAAATGATGCGACCGGTAAGGTCGGTTTTGACCACCTGCCCAGCCTGGCTTTTCCAACTGCCGTATTTGTCCTGGTAATAGCCACAATCTACGATCAACAGAAAATCTTCACCGCCTTCCTTGGAAAGCGACAAGCCATGGCCACCGGGAAAAGAACTGCCCCAATAATCGAGTAAAGCACCCGATTTGTCAAAAATCAAAATGTTGTTGCGGGTATTGTCCCCCAGCATGATCAAACGCCCTTTGCTGTCCTGCACCATTTCATGGCAATTGAACAAGGGGTTGCTGTTGACACTGATTTTTGCCCAGCCCTTGTCCACTTTGTACTTGAAACCACCATGTCCAATGATGGTTTCTTCGGGCTGGAGTTCTGGGTGCAAAATGGAGAAGCCCAAAGTTGGGCTGGCAACCACTGCTGCTGAAGCAAGTGCAGCATTGCGCATAAATGTTCTACGTGGGTTCATATCTGATGATTGATGAATGAAAATTTTTTAAGCATACTGATCCCTATGCCAAAATGCCTTTCACTACTTGTCCTTGTACATCCGTGAGCCGAAAGCGGCGGCCCTGAAACTTGTAAATCAGCTGCTCATGGTCGATCCCCATCAGGTACATCAGCGTGGCGTGAAAATCATGCACATGCACTGGGTTTTTGATGATGTTGTAGCTAAAATCATCGGTTTCGCCGAAACTTATCCCTGCTTTGACGCCAGCCCCGGCCATCCACATCGTGAAGCAGCGCGGGTGGTGGTCGCGGCCATAATTGTCAGCCGTGAGGATGCCTTGGGAATACACCGTGCGCCCAAACTCACCTCCCCAAATGACCAGAGTATCTTCCAATAGTCCTCTTCTTTTTAGGTCGGTGATGAACGCCGCCGTTGGCTGGTCTATCGTTTGGCACTGCTGCTTCATTCCTGCGGGCAAACCACCGTGGTGGTCCCATCCTTGGTGGTACAACTGGACGAACTTAACATCTTTCTCCAATAATTTTCGTGCCAAAATGCAATTGGCAGCATAAGTTCCTTGATCACGGCTGGTCGGGCCATACAATTCAAAAACCTCATCCGACTCTTTGGAAATGTCCATCACCTCTGGCACAGAGGTCTGCATGCGGAAGGCCATTTCGTACTGGGCAATGCGGGCATTGACTTCGGGGTCGCCATAAGCTTCGTTTTGCAACTGATTGAGCTGCTTGAGGTAACCCAGCATTTCGGAACGATCCTGGCCATCGTAGCCTTCCGGGTTGTTGAGGAACAAAACGGGGTCTTTGCCCGAACGAAATTGCACCCCCTGGTGCTCGGATGGCAAAAACCCATTGCCCCACAACCGCGCATACAAGGGCTGATCGCGGGGGGCATCTTTGGAAACGAGTACAATGAAAGTGGGCAAATTCTGATTATCGGTACCTAGGCCATAACTGATCCAGGAACCAATGGAAGGTCGACCAGGGAGCTGGTTTCCGGTTTGGAAAAAAGTCAGCGCTGGGTCGTGGTTGATGGCTTCTGAGTAAATGGACTTGACGATGCACAAATCATCAACTACTTGAGCAGTATGCGGCAGCAGTTCACTGACCCAAGTCTGGCTTTTGCCATGTTGGTTGAATTTGTAAAGAGATGGCGCGATGGGTAAGGCACTCTGATTGGCACTCATGCCCGTGAGGCGTTGGCCTTTGCGCACAGAGTCGGGCAAGTCTTTTCCTAGCATGCTTTGGAGCTTGGGTTTGTAGTCAAAAGTCTCCAACTGCGATGGGCCGCCACTCATGAACAAGTACACCACTCGTTTGGCCTTGGGGGCAAAATGCGGCAAGGCATTCAGCACGGCTTGCTGAAAATCAACGCCAGGAGAAGCCGACATGGGAGCGGAGCTGGTGCGGGTACTCAGCAAAGTACCAGTGGCCAACGCGCCCAATCCCATGGCGGTTTTGAGCAAAAAATTGCGCCGATCCCATTGTTTGTTCAAGGGCTCGAAATCTGGAGTATGGAGTCGAAAAGGGTCATGATCGTGCTGTCCCATGTGCTTTGTGTTTTCAAAAATTCAATACTTGACTTCGCCATTCCTAATTTTTCCACCACCTCAGACACCTCAGACACCTAAGATTCACCTGAGTCAATGCGTAATTTTATCTCTAGGTGTTTCTTAGGTGTCTGAGGTGCCTTAGGTGGTGGAAAAACAAAGCAGCGAAGCTGCACCAATATTCCATTTTACCTATAAAAAACTCAAAGTCAACCTATTACCTCCTCGTCAAACAGGCATCCGAGTTCAAAATGGTGTTGGCTACCACGGCATTTGCGGCCACGGTGGCTACATCCAAGCTGCTATCGACTTCGAACAGACCTGCCTTCAACCAACCCTCTGTTTTTTCAGGGTGTTGCCTGAATTTTTCCTCCTGATTGCGCTGCAACTTGAGTAGCAGGTCAACTTCTGCAAGAGAGGGTTGCCGTCCAGTGAGTCTGCGGTATACCTCAACCACGGCCTTGCGGACGTCGGACATCCTGCACATTTGCTCTCCCAATACTTTGGATGCCTCCAAAAAAGTAGGATCGTTCAAAGTCACTAAAGCCTGAAGAGGCGTATTCGTCTTTTGGCGGCGCACCACACAATAACTGCGCGATTCTGCGTCAAAAGTGGCCAAAGTAGGATTGGGTACCGAGCGTTTGACCACGACGTACACACTGCGGCGGTACACTTCATCGGTGGTATCTTGCGCATAATTTGCGCTGTTGATTTCCCAAAGTCCCTCAGGTTGGTAAGGCATAACGCTTTTGCCACCGATTTTCGGGTTCAGCAAACCACTGGCCAGCAGGGCGTTGTCGCGAATCATTTCTGCCGACATGCGGTAGGCTGGGCCTCGTGCCAGGTGGCGGTTTTCGGGGTCTTTTTCGCGCAGCGATTTGCTTACTTTGGAATCTTGCCGATAGGTGGCCGACATCACAATGAGTTTGTTCAAGGCCTTGATGTCCCAGCCCGATTCCATGAACGTTACAGCCAGCCAGTCGAGCAATTGCAGGTGACTAGGTAACTCGCCCTGATTGCCAAAATCTTCGGCGGTTTTGACCAAACCGGTACCGAAAAAGTTTTGCCAAAACCGATTGACCGCCACCCTAGCGGTGAGCGGATGCTCGGGCAAGCAAAGCCACTGCGCCAACCCCAGGCGATTTTTGGGTAAGTTTTTCGGAAAAGGTAAAATCGCTGCGGGTGTATTCGGAAACACTTCTTGTCCTGGCATGTCGTAGTTGCCACGCCGGAGCAGGAAGGTCTTTTTCGGTTTGGGCATTTCTTGCATCACCATCAGTTCTTCTATTTGTGCGCTGGAGTCCGAGAGTTCGGTGCGGCTAATTCGTAGTTGCTTTTGCGCAGCGAGGAGATGGGGCGAAACGCAGCGCTGGTAATAATCTTTTAAAATGGCAGTCTCTTCTGCGTTCAGTTTCGACTGTTGTTTGGAGGCGATGCTTGTCCAGGATTGTTTCTGCGCCAAAACCTCCACTTCAAACGGTGTTAACTCGCGTTGGTACACGATGATGTCGTCTACCTGGCCGCCTTTGAAGCCCAGACCCCGCCACCAGGCCCCGATTTGGAGACCAAGTTCGGGATCGGAATTGAAAATGATGTCTTTGTACAGTTGATCCATGGTGGTTTCCATGGCCAGTGCTTGGCCGTCCAGATACAAATTGAAGCCACTGGCCCGGGAGGAGCCATCGTAGGTCATGGTCAACTGGATCCAGCGATCGCGCGGCACGGGTTGCTGGCTGATTTTGGTGAGGGCGTTGGAAGGCGCGGTATGCGCCATATTGATCTCCAGTTGATCGTTTCTGAGGTACAAATGATAGCCCCGGAAATTGTACAAACGTTCTGCACTGCTTTTGTGAAAAATGACCCCCTCTTTGAGCCCTTTTGGGATTTTGACTTTGATGCCGATACTAAATGGTTCCGATTTGCGAAAAACACCGACTTCGTTTAAGTCGAGGTAGATGTCGCCTTCCATCGCCAGGGCCTTACCGGACTTGGTGGACACAAAATCGGGTTTGTCACCAGTCATGCCCGTTTCGCGCTTCATGATCCCGACTTGTTTGGGATTGAGGTTGTTTTTTAAATCGTCAGCATCGAAAGTGTAATGGGCTTGCAGGCCGTTTTGGGGGATTTTTTCTATGGCCAATGCCTGGTAAGCTCCGGTTTTCAGCCATTGTTGGAAATCTGGCTTGCTTTGGGCTTTTAGCTGATTTATTTTTTCCTCTTGGGTTGCAATGGTTTTTTTGATGAATTGAATGATTTTTTCTTGTTTTTCGGTTGGCAGCATCAAGGTAGGTGTAGGAGTAGCACTGTTCCAGGAGATTTGCCCCGCTTCTTTTACGTTGTTGAAAAAAGAAAAAATCTCATAATAATTCTGCTGCGAAAGCGGGTCGTACTTGTGGTCATGGCATTTGGCGCAGCCCAGAGAAAGTCCCATGAAGGCTTGCCCAAAGGTATTGGTACGGTCTATGACGTATTCGGTCTGAAACTCTTCCTCGATGATGCCTCCCTCCATGTTTTGGGGATGGTTGCGGTTGAAGGCAGTGGCGATGATCATGTCTTTGCTGGGCTTGGGCAGCAGATCACCAGCCAATTGCCACTGGATGAATTGATCGTAGGGTTGATTTTTGTTGAAAGCCTGGATGACCCAATCGCGGTAAGGCGACATGTCGCGCAGGCGATCCACGGTGTAGCCATGTGAATCAGCAAAACGTGCGAGATCCAGCCAATCTACCGCCATCTTTTCGCCGTAATTGGGGGAGTTGAGTAGGCGATCTACTTGTTTTTCGTAGGCATTTTGCGAGTTGTCTTTTAGAAATGCGTCGATTTCGGCCATGGTTGGAGGCAAGCCCGTAAGGTCGAGAGACAAACGGCGCAGCAGGATTTCTTTGGGTGCCTCTGGAGAAGGGTTTAGTTTTTCTTCCTCCAGTTTTTGCCCGATGAAATTGTCGATGGGATTTTTGACCCAATCGGACTGTTTAACCCGAGGTACTTTTCCTTTTTTAGGTACCACAAAGGCCCAGTGGGGCTGGTACTCAGCCCCATCTTTGATCCATTTGATCAGAATGGCTTTTTCCCGCTTGCTCAAACTGAGGTGCGATTTGGGCGAAGGCATCAAGTATTCGGGATCGGTGGAAATGATGCGGTGGAAAACTTCGCTGCGGCGCAAACTGCCTTTGGCAATGGCTACTTT
>NZ_JBBAKG010000036.1:0-5015 GCF_040403615.1 Haliscomenobacter sp.
TGTTATACTTATGCTTTGAACAAGGAGACCCCATGCCAAATCTAGTACCAATCGTGCTTGAACAAACCTCAAAAGGTGAACGCAGTTATGACATCTACAGCCGATTGCTAAAGGACCGTGTGATCATGCTGGACACAGAAGTATCAGAACACACAGCCAGTTTGTTGGTAGCACAAATGCTGTTTTTAGAAAGTGATAATCCAGACAAAGACATCAGTCTATATATCAACTCACCCGGCGGATCAGTCACAGCAGGCATGGCCATCTATGATACCATGCAGTTCATCCGGTGTGATGTACAGACCATTGTGATGGGACAGGCCTGCTCCATGGGAAGTCTGCTAAGTACAGCAGGAGCACCAGGCAAGCGTATGATCCTGCCCCATGCCCGACACATGATTCACCAACCATCAGGCGGTGCTTCAGGACAAGCCACAGACATCCAAATCCAAGCACGTGAAATTCAAAAGATGAAAGAATATCTTACCACTATCTATGTCAAGCACAACTCAGCGGGCAAAACCTTTGAGCAGTTATCAGCAGACATGGAACGTGATTTCTTCATGTCAGCCCAAGAAGCCCTGGACTATGGACTAGTGGACAAGATACTTGACAAGAGAAGTTAAATGTTTTTCAATATTGCCAAACAACCGCAAGCAAACTTATAAGCAATCTTTGTGACTTCTTGCTCTAACACTTGTGATTTCCTATTTAAAATACTGACTGATCAATAGTAATAAGTGCGACTGGCTTGGCTGTTGCGATATTCGTACATAACTTCACCCCAGGCAATCAAAAACTCATATATACTGCTGAAAAATTTAGTGATCATATCCATGTTCCTTGTTGTTTGTAGGTGTATTCTTGTTGCAAACGATCAACGTCTGCGGCGTTTTGTGGGTATTTGCTGGCTATGTATGCTTCTAGTTTCGTTTGGTAATTCGAACTTGGAAACATTTCGGCCAAGCGTTCTAGTAGATGTGTTAACATAATGTTCTCCTGTCAAGTATTTACCACTAAGTAGAAACCATTATATATTATGAAAATCAGATTAATTGGACAAAGAAACCAGTACGGAATAGGCGTACATTATAGCAATTTTGCCGATGCATTAAAACGCATAAGTTATCTAGGTGATCTAGTGGAAGAAGTCAACTGCGATAATCAAGATGAGTTATGGGCCGGGGTTGAACGCAGTCGTCCGGAAGACATCAATATCTCGTTTGTGAGCATGCCCATACAAGACCACTTTGCTGGCACCAATATTCAATGGGTGGTGTTTGAAAGCACTCGAGTGCCACCTACAGTGATGAACACCATGTTGACCGCAGATCAAGTGTGGGTTCCCAGTGAGTGGGGACGGAAGATTTTGATTGATAGTGGGGTTGATCCTGACCTATGCCATGTGGTTCCAGAAGGGGTAGACAGTAGTCGATATCATCCATATGCACCCAGAGTAGAATCACCTATACTAAGCTATCTCATTGCCGGCAAGTATGAACTGAGAAAAAGCATTATTGAAACCATATATGCCTGGATCCAGGAGTTTGGCAACGACCCTGATGTGGAACTGGTGATCAAAAGCAACTATTTTACCAACCAAGAGGCCAAGTACAATGAACTATCTGGCTGGATCGAAAGCACTGGTATCCACAATGTGCGAGTGTTATGGGGCACCAGTAGTACATCTGATCTAATTGACCTGTATCAACAAAGCCACATTTTTGTGTTGCCCACCAAAGGTGAGGGGTGGGGACTGCCACTAATCGAAGCCGCGGCAGTGGGCCTGCCCATCATCACAGTCATGCACAGTGCTCACACTGAATTTTTACAGCACATACCATCAAGTGTGATACCTGTGGAGTTTGACATGGCTCCCATTGCCTGTGAAGAATATAAATTTTGTTATCCCACTGAAGATGGCAACTGGGGCTCATGGGCACAACCCAGAGTTGACAGCATACGCTCAGCCCTGAGAACAGCCCGGGACAATTATGTCACACTACAATCAAGGGCCTTTGCTAACAGTTCTATCATACGTGATGCATTTTCGTGGGATCGATCAGTAGATCGTGCGTTGAGCATACTACATGCCAGCGAATTATTGAAGTAAAAATGTAACCCTAAAAAGTAATACTTTAGTACTAACAAAACCCTACAGCAATGTGGGGTTTTCTTTTGGTTGACCAATAATGGTCCTTTTGCTATAATATAGACATAGAGTAACAAAACAGGAGTCCCAAATGCGCCACGTAGCAGGTTTTAGTAATAGCACCCGAATTCGTTTTATCGTCAACGGTTTTGGCATGTACGGCACCATCAATGACATCTACACAAAAACAGCCACAGTGAGCCACGGTGCCGCTCTGCGACTGGCCATCCAAAAATTGGCTTATGATCGCCGTCGCAGTCCCAGCAGAGGCGAAGGTCGTCCGGTGGGTGTTGGTATCACCCACGAAGGCATTGACATACAAATCACCTTGATGGCCAATTGATTTTGGTTGACCAATATTTCCCAATCAGTTATACTACTTGTATAGAAATTAAAAGGAGCCAGAAATGAGTCATAGTTATTATGTTGTTAGCAAAGGTTCAGGTCTTATTGTCAACGACGGTCCTAACAAAACTCGTGCATACAAAACTTTTGGTGCCGCAATGGCCACCCGCACTCGTCTTTGCCGCAAGTCAGGTTGGAACATCTCTGAACTTACTATCATAGACACCAAAAGTTACAAACCCAAGATGATCACCCGTACAAATCTTATGACCGGTCAAGAATATCAAGAGGACGTGAATACCCCTCGCTCTTGCTCACCAGCCTCAGAACTTTTTTGGACAATGTAATGCAAGACAAAGACTACTGGTTTAAAATGTCGTGGACACAATCTTATGACACCTGGCCCCGGCCTGTGACCAGGCCAGCAGAATATCGGGAACCCGAAATTGTAGACTTTGCTCAAGCCCGTGAAGTGTTGTTGAGGATCATGGCCAAATGAAATGGTTCGCTGAAACTACTGACTACAAGGACTCCACTCCCAATGGTGTGTACTTGTTGGATGATGGCAAGAGCAAGATGTATGCGTTCAAGGCCAAGGGCACAGGTGCTATAAAGGTATTCAAAAACCCAATCCGTATTGATCTGCGTGGGCGTAAGTTTGCAGTCAACCCTGTGCAATTCAAGACTGAGTTGACGGAACCCGAACCCGAAGGTCGTGTGTTCACAGTGACCGGATCCAAAGGCGACCAGTACACAGTAAACGAAGTGCGTGGCTCATGGTCATGCACCTGTTCAGGATTCAGATTTAGAGGCGAGTGTAAACACATCAAGGAGTTGTCATGAAATTGACCCTGATTGCGGCATTGTTATTTGTAAACGGCATGGCTCATGCTCAAAGTTACAACATTCAGTTTGAAGCCCAACCCAACCTGCCAGAAAAAATCATACGCTGGGTGGTGGTGGAGAATGTGAGTGCAGTTTGCCAAAACAAGATACCAGCCCTGTCTGGTCAACACATCCTGGCCTGCTCAGAATACAACAACCGTGCCTGTACTATCTACACTGGACTGGTTACTGACATGGCCATAGTGGGTCACAAAATACGGCATTGCTTTGAAGGGCAGTGGCACCGGTAATTTAGGTACATTCACAAGAAAGCCCCTTTCGGGGCTTTTTATTTGTAGATGTAATTCACAGTGTCAGAATTTTCGCGGTAGATACCAGCACCATTCTTCAAATGGAAACGCTTGGCCATCTCGGTCTTGGGACTGAGTGTAACGTAGGTATCAATGTCAGGAAATTCCGCTTTGATTGATTCTTGAGCCCGAACAATCAGTTCGCGCCCTGCCCCAGACGCATACGACCAAATTGTGTAAAATACCGCAGTTTTGGCACTCCCGACCAACTCTACCAAGTCATCCACTGCCGCAGGAATAGCATCCAAAAACTTTACACATGTCACTGCACGAGTTTGGTCTCCGTCTTTCAGCATGTATATTCTGCTGTTGGAATTTATTCGTTGGTCAGCAGGTATCTCAGGGCGCACTGGGTCGTCCTTTAGGAGATTAACAATTTCGTCTGTGATACTTGTGATGGTGTGTAACATAATACGCTCTTTATATGCTTGCAAACCTATTTATCAAAGGTACGTAGAAAAAGAAAACAGGGCCCTTCAGCCCTGTATTTCTCGATACTTTTCCAAAGCCCGTATCCTGGCTATGAGTAATCTAGTCTTGACATAATCACTTAGTTCTTCATCATCATCCAGGTCTGGTTGAAATGGTTGAACCCGAGGCTTACGTGCCTGACTGGAACACAAGAATTCATCATCCGGTGCATCATATGGGTTGGTACCCTGCAACCGGATTGATGTAAACCTGTTGGGATTACTTCTTAGTAGTTTCGGCTTTGGCGGCAGGCGCAGGCGTTGCGCTTTTGGCATCCACCTTGGCAGGTGTACTGACTGCCAAGGCAGGCGCAGTAACAACAGGCTTGGCTTCTACTTTCTTTTCTTCTTTCTTGGGTGCATCTGCGGCAAATACAGAAACGGCAAACACGGTAGCGATGAGAGCGACGAATTGTTTCATGGTAATCTCCTTTGATTTGAAACTAGCAAGAATTTATCTTGCTGTATATACAACGCCATAGCCCTACAAAAGGTTGACACAGTTTGGTAATGTTGCCAAAACATGTTGTGATTGTGTTACAGTTGTACTATAATACTTAGATGCTGTACGCAACGGCTACACTTAAGAAAGGTAAAAATTATGCGTTTTAATGAAGACACCAAGACTTACAAAGTCTTTTCCGCACTGCAATCTGGCGAGACATTGACTCCTGCCCAAGCACAACACCGTTTCGGTGTTAAGAACCTCAGCGCCGAAGTCAGCCGCGTTCGCCAGGCTGGTTTCTGTGTTTATGCCAACAGCCGCACCGCCGGTAATGGCGTTAAGGTTACTGAGTACCAAATCGGCAAACCATCGAGAAAACTTATTGCCGCAGGCTATAAGGCAATGGC
>NZ_JBBAKG010000036.1:5115-11081 GCF_040403615.1 Haliscomenobacter sp.
GGGTTTTTTCTTGACTGAATATTACAGATACTGTATAATAGTAACATGCTTAAAAAACTCTTTGAATCATGGGGTAGGTACCGTATTATTATGGACCGGGTTGACAATCAACCATACTTGGAACGCTACTATGTGTTTCTCCGGAATCGTGAAAGATTTCCGTTCAATGTGTTTGTACATAAGTTTTTAAAATCAGATACTGAAGATGTGCATGATCATCCTTGGCCGTTCCTGACTGTGATTCTTCGAGGTGGCTACTGGGAGTGGCGACCACAGTTTGATGCTGAAGGTCAAAAGGTCGGAGAGATTGCCCGTTGGTGTGGACCTGGCAGCGTTCGTTGGGCCAGTGCCTGTACCTATCATAGGGTAGAACTGGATCCAGATGTAGAATGTTGGACCTTGTTCTGCCCAGGACCCAAGCAACGTGATTGGGGATTCTTGGTCCAGAACCAGTGGATACAATGGGAACAATATTTGAAACAAAGGAAAACAGTATGAAGTGGTTGAAAAGCATAGTAGTTAAGTGGGTTCGCGAAGACTGGGAAGAGACAGGCAATGCTACCAATGAGGTGCTGTCAATGACCAAGCCAAGTAGATTGGTTGCCCGTGAACATGACTGGCATGAAAATCTCAGCTTGTCAATTACCACTGCCAATGGTGGAAAAATTGTTTCGTTTAGGCGCTATGATCACAAGACTGACCGCCATGACAACAAGATCTATGTTGTACCCGATGATCATGACTTCAACGCAGAGTTGGGCAAACTGATCACCTTAGAATCGATGAGATAATGAAAGTAAATATATCATGGAACTACTAAATTTTATACTTGATCTTGTGTTTTGGGGCATTGTGTCCTGGTTTGTTTTCACCTGGCTAGTGAGCCGTTATTTGGAGTCACGCCAAATTGGCCAAGTGGTTAGAGATCTTGATCATGAGCAACTGATCCCACTTACAGTAGAGGTTGACCAAGATCAGTATTTCTGCTATAATAGTATTACCAAAGCATTTGTGTGCCAAGGTTACAATTTGAAGGAAATTGTAGAACGTTTTCGACAACTGTATCCGGACAAGTCTGCCGCTATCTATGATGGTGATGAGACTGCGGTGCGTATCCTTAAAAGTCAATTGAAAGAACTCGGTGAAAATTTCTCTAGCGTCTGACATACATCTTGAATTCGGAGACCTTGATTTTATAAATGATCAAGGTGCCCAAGTACTGATCTTGAGCGGCGATATCTGTGTTGCTCATGATATCACACAACGTGATCCATACGGCGTGATGGGTCCAGAATATCGTAGCAATCGATTCCATGACTTCTTTCAACGCTGTCATGCTAGATTCCCACATGTGATTTACATTGTGGGCAATCATGAATATTACAATGGCGACTTTGCCACAGCCTTTGCACATCTTAAGGATGTGCTGGGCTACTTGCCCAACTTGCATGTCTTGGAAAAAGAATCTATCATAATCGGTGATGTTACATTCTTGTGTGGTACGCTGTGGACTGACATGAATCGAGAAGATCCGGATACCTTGTATCGTATTCGCAGTTACATGAATGATTTTAGAATCATCAAGGACAGTCGCCATCCTGTGCATTACAAGGACTCGGAAGGTCACCGTCACACACGTGATGGCAGATTCAGTCCCGAGGCAACTGTGGAAGAACACCGGGCCATGTTGAAGTTTGTGAAGGAGTCAATTGCGACCGACCCCACAGGTAAGTACGTGGTAGTTGGTCATCATGCACCCAGCAAGGCGTCAACTCATGCACAGTATGCAGATCAAACCATGGTGAATGGTGCTTACAGTTCAGACCTGGATCAGTTTATTCTTGATCGTCCACAGATCAAACTTTGGACACACGGACATACTCATCATGAGTTTGACTACATGATCGGCTCGTGCCGTGTGATGTGCAACCCACGTGGTTATGATGGATATGAACAACAGGCGGAACAATGGCGACTCAAAACAGTAGATATCTAAACTGGTTTCGATACAGTGGGATCAGTGTTATTGTTACACTGAATCCACTGCATTGGCGCTGGGTGCCTGGTGCTAGACGTGAGCCCAACGATGGATGGCCCAGTCCCAATGAACGCACCTGGAGTGTGGGTTGGTTGTTCTTGACCATACGTGGTTGGGTTGACAATGGTGATTGGTAATGCGAGAGCATGCAGAGTGGGTCGTACTTGCTGTGCTAATTGCGTCGGCTGTGATCAACAACTCGGTAATGGGGGAAGACAGTGAACGTGCGGTACTGGATCTGGTGCGAAACTCAAGTGGATACTTAATACGATATGGACAAGAAAACTAAAGAGTTAGCAGAACAAGCAGGCTTTGTACTGGATGACTTGCCAGACTCAGTACTACAGCCATTGGAAACATTTGCTGATCTATTGAGAACTGCCAACACTCGTGAAGTGATTGCATTGTGTGCCAACACAATTAACAATAACCTCAATGAGCAAAAGCAAAAAACAAAACATCGTTGGGACATTGTGGAAGCCGTTGTGATCGTAACAGCATTGGCTGCCTGGACCACCTGGTGGTACACTCAATTACACCCTTAAAGGATAACACATGAAAGTATACATTTCGAAATATCGAGATCACTGGATCTCACCTTACACCATGTTGGACTATGCGTTCTGGTGGACTGACTGGTCAAAGTGTGCTCGTGATAAGAGCATTCGCAGTCTTGAAGAAGAATGCCAGTATGTGGAACGTCCAGAGTGGTGTGACCGCTGGAGTGACCGTCTAACTCCTGTTAGCCGAGTGATTCAATGGGTATTGGATCGTGTGCATCCAAAGATTGACTATGTGAAGATTGACTACTGGGACACCTGGAGCATGGATCATACCTTGAGTCCTATTATTCTGCCCATGCTCAAGCAACTCAAAGCGGCCAAGCACGGTGCTCCTTTTGTGGATGATGAAGATGTGCCCGACCACTTGAAATCCACAGCCGCACCAGCCAAAGAAAACGAGTGGGACACAGATGCCAATCACTTCTTGCGTTGGGATTGGGCCATGAGCGAGATGATCTTTGCGTTTGAGTGCAAAACAGATGACTCCTGGGAAGATGCTTTCCGTTCGGGCGAACATGATATGTTGTGGGTACCTGTGGACCGGGACGGCAATGAAGTGCCTAAAGGTGAACACAAGCATTATCAAATGAAAGACGGCCCTAACAACACATACAAGTGCGATTACGAAGGTATGCAAGTGGTAGAAGCACGTATTCAAAACGGCTTCCGACTGTTCGGCAAATACTATCAAGCACTTTGGGATTGATATGGCATTCAAACACATGATCAGGGACATGATGACCTACGCTGAAAATTTGGGTGTGAAATTTACTCCCAACTCAATACCCCAGAGTGACTACGATGAGTGGAAAAAACAGTACACCTGGGACGCTCTCCATGACCTACGCTATGGACAAAGTTTCTGCAATTACTTTGGCATTACAGATCACAGAATCTTTTTTGAAAGAAACTGGCAAACTTGTGACACAGTGATTCAGCGAGAGTGGCTTGCAAGATCCTAACTTTCCACACGGTGCTCAAATAGCATGGGGCAGAGAGTATGACACAATCACAGCCTGGGACGCGATTGCCACCTGGGGCATAGAGTTTTTTGGCCTGCCTGGCGATCGTTATGTCACTGACATCAACATCAACGATATGACCTGGTGGTTCCGAGACCCACGTGATCAAACCCTGTTTGTTTTACGTAACGGCCTGGCTCGATGCATACAGTTAGAGTTGACAGCATAGAAGTCTTTGATGCAATTGACCTAAAGAATCAATTGCTCCAAACAGGTTTGATTATAGAGCAAGACTTTGAATGGGCTTGGATCACTGCTGAATACAACAACGTAGAAGGATGGACACGGCAGAAACATGCAGAATTTCGATTCTATGATCCGGCCTTGGCTACATTTTATCAGTTAAAATGGGCACGATAATAAGTATTGTTGATGAAGCGCACTCATGCACCCCTGTTTGAAATTCGTCCAGGCGACAGTTTTATCCATGCCCGGGAAATACGCAAACCCTTCGGTGAATTAGATCGTGTGTTGGCCTGGTGTAAAACTGAACTCACAGGTGAATGGCGTTGGCAACTTGTGTCTGGCAGCACAGACCAACGTCCTGGCCGCTACATTTTCTACTTTGATTCAGAGCGTGATCACTTTGCATTCACGCTGTACTGGCAGTAAAAACTAGTACTTTTGCTGTAATTGACAAATAATCTCAAATCCCGTATAATCAACACATAGCAACTTTAATAGGTGTCAATGTGAGCATAGAAATTAAAAATCTAACCCCCGAGCAGGTAGAAATGCTGGACGCCATGTGGGCCTGTGATAGTGCAGAAGAATATCTAGATTGGTACAATCTGTTGGATGCTGAAGATCAGGACATGGCCGATGTACTGCAACGCATGATCATCCTTGAGACCATGGATGAGATGTTGGAAGAAGTTTCTGGTGGCTACACCGACGTCAAATCTTACTTGAAAAAGTTTCAGCTGTGACCGACGAAGATATCCGTCAACTGGGCCACTTTGCTATCATGTGGGACTGTCACGGACTTGAAGTGGTAGCACGAGTTCCGGATCCTGCTGACACAACTTTTGCCCTGCTCAAAGGAGTTGAGCCACCGCGGCTACCTAACATCAAACACTGGGAATTGAGAGCACGTTATAACCCTCAGCGCCATTATGAAATCTACTTGATCAGTGCAGTAGACGGAATTGACGAAGATGATATACGTGAAATGTTTGAAGCGAATCCCCAGGAGGCAGCAGACACAATTCGACGCATTGGCCACAAAGTTTACAGTGACCGTAATCAGGAAAACAAAATTCTAATACGTTGAGGTTGACAGCATGGTGTATCTGCTATACAATACACACAAGCAAGTCAGGTATAGTACCAGACAGCTTATTACCCGACGTATTGCACGTCATTGAAAGGAAGTCAAAATGGCACAGAAGCGCCTAACACGCAAACTCACTGATGTGATTGCCGAAGTTGAAACACAACTCCGAGCACATTACAACGTCACTGATAGAGAATTAACAGCATGGCGAGCCCGTGCTCAAGCACTGGGACATCGATTTCCAGTCAGTGCTATGATTGCAATCGAAGACCTTTGGATTGATTATGAGGTCCAACGTGATGTCTTGCACAAGCACATTATCAACATCATGAAAAAATGGGATCCACGGATTTGCAGTCCAGGATCTGCTTGCCGCATGATTGGTGCCAGCCAAATCTTTTTATATGATGCTCAACACCGTACCATTGCGGCTGGTCTACTGGGCTACGCAGAAATTCCTTGTGCTGTGGTCGAAACTGATGATCCCAACTTTGCATCCTACGCATTTGAGATGCTCAACGACACTGGTGTTAAACGACTTACTCCTGGCGATTTGCATCGTAATGCCTTGGTGCGTTATAAAAATGGCAGCCGTGACAAGAAGGTTGTGGATGCTCGTACCATGCAAGATCAATTTGATATCGCAGGTATTGACTTGCAGGACAAAGGTTCACGTGCTTCAGATAATCTGCGTGGTGACAATGATTACTTTATGAGTCACTTTAAGTATGCGCAAAAAGGTATTGAAATCGATGACAGCGGTAAAGTATTGCTGGACATACTAACAGCCGTCAAAGACACATTTCCTTTGCAGGAAGAAATTGATCAAGGTTGCTACATTGGATTGTACGAGCTTCACCGTATCTCAAGCACCAATGCCAACAGCAAATTGCCTGCTGGTTGGATGAAGACAGTTCTGGAAGCAATCAAGCCCACGTTCAAAAGTTCCTCATTGATTCACGCCAAGGCCAAGGTACAATGGGAACACGTGAATCCAGGTGCAACTTGGTCAGCTCCCAGTGCCATGGCTAACTTTTTGCGTGAGTTATACATTCGCAATGGTGGTG
>NZ_JBBAKG010000036.1:11181-20944 GCF_040403615.1 Haliscomenobacter sp.
ACACTTATCAAACAGTAGCCGACTACTGTAGACGCAACTTGGTTCGCTTGGTTACTGAGTATCATGCTGTCGAAAACGATCAACAACTGTTGAGAGAGATACGCAACGATATTGATACGTATCTACGTAGATATCACGAGTACTGTATTCAACAACGTGACGGTATGAAAGCACACTATCACGAAGTTGGCGCAGATGAGGATTGTGACTTTGAGCATTTGATTCCAGCGGCACGTGTTCGTGATTTACTTTTGGCCAGTGCCATTTCTGTGGAGCAGTCTCTGAATGCACCCACCGTGAGGTTGAGCCGAACAAAGCATGCCGCACTCAAAGAAGCAGGATGGGCCAGTACTACGCCAGACATGTGGCTACCGTTCCGACGTTATACACAAGTGTTTGATGCCACTTATGAAACACATGATGGCACTGCTATTGGTCCGGAGACATGGACCTTACAACAGCACTTTGACTATTTCAAGCACCTTGTGATCAATTAAAGAAGCCGTAAAAAAGCCCACTTAGTGTGGGCTTGGTTGTTTATGCTGATTTGATCTTGTTGATCAATCCAGGAGTAAAATAGTCTGCGTATTTGGCATACACGTTGACTGATCTATCACGGAATTGTTGTTCAAGCTCGGCACTCATGTTTTTAACCACGATACCATCATCCAAGCAGTGAGCACGATGAACAACATCATCTGCAATGGCTTCTTCACGCTCACTCTGTGCGGCCAACAATGCGGCTTCACGGACCACAGTTTGCAAGTCTTCGCTCAGGGTGTTCCAGAAGTCTTGGTTCAAGATAATGCTGGTCAAGAACAAGTCATGATTTGAGTGCAGGATAGATTCTGTGTGATCTTGTCCTTGTGCTTCGTACAGTCTGCGATAGGTAATTTCTGCGGCATCGATTGTCTGCGCTTCGAATGCGGCTGGCATTTGATCCAGTTCCATACCCACTGGCTCCATGCCCAACTCTTTGAAGTAGGTGTGGACCACAGGACTGTGTGGCACACGAACTCGCAGTCCTTGTAAATCCTCTACAGAATCAACTGTCCGGTTGGCGCTGATAACAGTGAAACCACCTGAGTATGTGAAAGCCATACCTTTGACGTTTTTGGTGCCTTCGTTGAGACTCAAACCGCGCAGGATGTTTTGACCAATGCGTCCATCCAACACACGAGCGGCATGGTCGTCATCTTTGAACAAGAATGGCAAATCAAGCACTCGCATGTCACGAGCATACTTGCCCAGGCAGTGAGTGTACATCTGGCTGATTTCTAATTTGCCAGCATTGAGATATTCTACCAATTCAGGGTAACTCACAGCCACTCCGTTGTTGTACTTGGCGGCATACTCTTTGAGGCCTAAAATTTCAACTTCTAATTCGCCATCAGAAGCCAACGAAACCTGCTGAGCAAATTTTTCAGCGGCACGTAAAAAGATATCTAGGGGTTCGTGGGCTAGTACCCAGCGGATTGTTTTTGTTGACATTGATTCTCCATTTGATGCAGTATTTATGCTAGAAAAAGTAATACTTTACTACTAAATCAAAAGTAGTACTTGAGTACTATCTTAATGTTATTTATGTCAGGTTGACCAAATATTCCCTTTTTGCTATAATACTTGTATAGAAACTAAAAAGGGGTTCAAAATGGGTACACGCAGTCGTATTGCAGTCATGCACGGTCCTGTTGCCAAGTCAATTTATTGTCATTGGGACGGCTATCTTGAACACAATGGTGCCATCCTGCAAGAGCACTATGATTCCTCCAAAGCCAATGAATTGGTTGCCCTGGGCGACTTGTCAAGCCTGCGCCCTGATATTGGCGTCAAGCATCCTTTCTCTTGTTTAGATGCTGATGCTGGTAGCGACTATGAAGAACGCTATGGCAACATGTGTACCTTTTACGATCGCGATCGCGGCGAAACAGAATGCACCTGGTCAGTAGATCACACGTTTGAAGACTTCCTGGACCGTACCAAAGGTTGCGGTGCTGAATTTTACTATGTGATAAAAGATGGTGTATGGTATGTGGGCGACACTTACGGCTCTACTGAATTAAGTAATAAGTTAACACCACTTGCAGAAGCCATGCAAGCCGTGGAAACGGTTGACCAATAATTGCCGAACTGCTATAATATACACATATTAAGACACAAGGAGCCAGTATGCCAGGATTTGTAGACGTATCAAATATGACAGCCCGCGAAGTTCGCATGATGGATCATGCGGCCGACGCTGAAACATATCAGCCACGTCAAACTTGGAAACCCCGGGCCAAGCCCGCAGGTGTTACTCACTCTGTGGACAATGTGTGGGGTGCGGCAGTGGCGGCACAACGTATCAATGGCTCTTACGTTAAAGAGACCATGTACAAGGTTGATCCAGAAACGTCCAGCAATACTGTGGTAGACAAACGTCGCAACCGCGACATCATGCTCGACATCTTGGCCAACCCTGCTCTACTCACTGTGGAAGATATTGCACAAGGTCAGGAGTGCCGTAAGTTCTTGCAAAACGACATCACCTTCCGTGCTCTTAAAAACAAACTCACAGAGTTTGATGGCTCTGTCAGTAAAGTGCTGGCAGTTGAAGATGACTTTGATACTGTGAAACACAAGTTGGAATTGGCTGTGGTGGCGTGTCTGCCCGCAAGTCATGCTCGCAGTTTAGAGCGCCAAGCAGTTCAGGAACGAGTGCGCCAAACATCCGGCGCCTTGATCGGCACCCCCGGTGTCAAAGTCCAACTGGACGTGGAGATTGTGAAATCCAACTACAGTCAGCAATGGAACACCTGGTATGCCACTGCTGTTACCGCAGATAACTCTGCTGTGTTTTTTGCATACCGCCATGAACTGGCCCGAGGTGCAACGCATACCATTGTAGGAACCGTCAAGACTCACAGAGACGGCTCTACTCAACTCAACCGTGTGAGCATTATCTAAGGACATGTCATGAGCAAACTCATAATTGGATTCATTCTAGGCTTGGTGGTCAGTGCCGTTGGATTTTCGGGCATTGCTCGAATGTTTGACAAAGGCGTTCAAACCATCCAAACCCAAAGCAAGGAACTGGCCCAGTAAAACGGGCAAATCGAATCTTGATTGTAGCAAAAAATGGTTGACACACATACCGTTTGGTGCTATAATTTAGATATGTTGTTAACGCAACATTATTTTAAACTTTAGGCAACTTTGAAAGGCAACCTATCATGTCAGCAGACAAACTCTTTACAGTGGCGGGCACTGCAACAAACTCCGATGGTACTACTAAGGCTCGCTTTGCGAACGACTTGGTAGCCCGCATTAAGATTCTTAACAAGGCCAAATGCACCAACATCAACTTGGTAGAATTGCCCCGTGCAATGACCAAGTTAGAGGCTCTTCAGTATTTGACTGAGCAGGGCATTACAGACGGCGACGCTGGCTATGCTGTGGCCAACAAATTGGCTGAGAAGTCAAAGGTCGCCAAGCAAGGTGAAGTCATGGTCAAGGCTGTGAAAGCCTCTGCACCCAAGACCACTGCCAAGACTGCTGTGACAGCATAAGCACACTGGAGTGCCAAAAAGGCGGCTTTCGGGCCGCTTTTCTATGGCTTTTTGTTCGGGCACATAATTAATACTATGCTTGAACCAGATGATTACTTACATGAGCGCATTCAAAGTGTCATGCTCGAAGTCATGGGTGTGCTTTACGGCAACAACATTACCTTGGTGCATATGGGTGCCATGATGAGATTGTTGGGAGTACCAGACGCCAAGGCTGCCCAACATGACAATGAAATGTTGGAACTGGATGAAAAGTTCGGCGCCATGCTCGTGGAATTAAATAAAAGCACACCAAAACAAGTCCCCAAGGACGCTACTATCCATTAATGACCATACCTAACTATCGTGCAGTGGAACCACTGTACATTGTGATCCTGCGCAACAACGACAAAGCCGAATCCATGTTTCGAGCCTGGATCAAACAAAATCGAATCGAACACGCCAACATCTCGGGCAACCGAATGATGCTTCATGATCAACGTGCGTTCGAACAGTTTCGCGTGACCTGGTCTCACAACATGGACTCGGTCACGGTCTGGGATACCTGGATGAAACGGCACATTTATCTTGACTAACGGTTGACATCTCTGTTGCACAACTGTATAATACAAAATGTTATTACAGACAAATGCGTTCTATAAATATTATTACACCTTATGAATATTCCTTACAAAGTTGAAGTATTTGACAATCAAATCGATGCAGATATGTTAAAGAAAGTGTTTGAATATGCACAAAATTTAACTTGGCATCAACAACTGATACATTCAACGCCGAATCAGTTGACTGAATACCGACCGGTAGACGGATCCGGTGCCTGGGTCGATGCCAAAAGAAAATTTATCGAATCCGTTGCGGCCGGCATGCATCGTAGCCCATTGGCCAGTGACGAAGGCACCCTCGAACGCGATCATTTTTTGATTTATTTGCTTTGGAAAAAAATTAACAAGATACTGGGATCACGATACGAGATAGCAGGATATCCAGAAGGAATGTTTCATCCGGGAGTGCCACCAGATCCGTTAACCCCCAATCTAGTACCTGGCTGGCGAGTGTATCTAAATGCCACGCACAGTCCACTTGTTTGGAACTCCATGGGATATGTACACAGGGACAATCCCAATTTACAGGACGACTCATCTGTGACTATTCTGTGCGTACTTAATGATGAATGGTATCCAAGTTGGGCCGGAGAGTTCATGATCTTTCCCGAAGACCCAGAAGGCACAACAGGTGATCATCAACAATTTCATAGAAAAAAAAATCAACAGCGTAGAGATTTTCATATTGGATGGGCTGACCGTGGTCAAATGATCAGCCCTGTTCCCGGGCGTGTGATCGTTTATGACGGTAGATGCCTGCACAAGACATTGCCAAGGCAGTGTAATACTGGACCGGAAGATACACCCAGTATAAGAGTTGCTTTTAGAGCAAGATTAAAAGATAACTTAGGTTAGTCAATTGAAAAGGAGAAACAAATGACACAACACGAACAAATCGTAGCCGCTTATGAAACCTACTTGGCCGAGAATGCCAAGTTTACCGACAAAGGCGTTAAAGCCGCCGCCGCTCGTGCCCGCAAAGCCTTGCAAGAAATGAGCAAGGGCATCAAAGAGCGTCGCAAAGAAATCACTACAGAAAAAGAAGCATTGGCTACTGCCGCTAAATGATTGTAAAAGATAGTCAACTACAAACTGAATGGCCGGTCATAATGACACCCGCACAAAGAGAACAACTGGTACAAGAAAAGTTGGCTCGGGTACTGATTTGGCACCAACCGCTGGAAAAACAATATGACAAACAAAAACAGATGGACCGCAAATGTAGTTGACGACCCTGACAATCCCGGAGAACTGCTCTTGGATTTGGGTCATAAACTGTGTGCCGAAATCGGATGGAAAGTAGGCGACAAAGTAGAATGGATAGATCAAAAGGACGGTTCATGGCTACTACAGAAGAAAGCCTCAGCGAATTACTTGACCAACTCAACACAAAATCATTAGAAGACACTTACTTTGAGTGGACCGCAGAGCCTATTGATCCGCTCACAACTTATAGTGTATCTAGTGGTGGCACAAGTCATCCCTCATATGGTGCTGTACCCAATGTAACAATTGGTGGAACAAGTGCTACTAGTATCAGTGTCGGCAGTCCTGTGTGGACCACAACTACCAATAATACCGGTGATTATACTTTTGCCAATCAAAACATTCAGCCCAATACAATCCAGATCAAAGGTGAAGATGCCGATCTTTTGATCAACGAAAAGAGTCTCAAGACTTGGATGGAAAAAGTTGAAGAGCGATTAAACATCTTGACACCTAATCCTGAACTGGAAAAAGAATGGGATGAATTGCGTCGACTAGGTGAACAGTACCGCAAGTTAGAAAAGAAGTGCCGAGAGAAAGCAGACATGTGGAAGCGACTGAAGAGCATGCCTAAGCCTAACATCACCTGATAAGTACGCCGTTTACCACAAAACGGCACCATTTCGGCCCGGTCTTTGTCCGGTTCTGTAACCATTGAGTAAGTAAAACTACCATGAAAGCACAAGTTAACCATATCAGCGATCAACTCGCAATTTGGAGTCTACGGGCCTTCCGAGTCGCAGGACTTTGGATCATTGCCCTGGCCGTGATTGCTGTATGCAATCACAAGCTCAATGAACTTCGCTCAGGCGTGGAATCCATGCCAGCGGGCTATGTCAGCACTACAGAAAAGATCAAGCAGTTAGAATGCCTGACTCGCAACATCTACTGGGAAGCAGCATCAGAGCCTTTTGAAGGCAAAGTTGCTGTGGCACAAGTCACAATGAATCGTGTGGCCCACGGGAAATTTGGTGATTCAGTCTGCGGGGTGATCTATCAGAAAAACGTTTTCTACCAAAAGGTGATTTGCCAGTTCAGTTGGGTGTGCGAGACCACACACAAAACTCGACCAGTACATCCGCCCTTGTGGGCCGAATCAGAACTGGTGGCCAAAAAGGTCTTGTTAGAAAACTTTAGATTACCGGGTTTAAAGAACGCACTGTACTATCACGCAGACTATGTCAGCCCAGGCTGGAAACTGCCCAAAATTGACCAAATTGGCCGTCACATCTTTTACGGAGAACGTTAATGCCTTTCAATCTGCCTGTCACAATCATTGCTATTCGTGACTACATTACCAACAGCCTGGCACGACTTTCAGCAGACACTCTGGGCTGGTTGGCGGCCATTGTGTTGCATTGTGCAACCCTGCCCAGTTTCCTGGCCTTGATGACCGGACTGAGCGATAAAACTCCGGGACTGGACATTATCCTGTTTCTCTGGAGCGGTCTGGTTCTGCTGTTCCTTCGGGCTGTGGTCTTGAGAGACATGTTGAACATCATCACCATTGGTTTTGGGTTCATACTGCAAGCCGGATTCATGGCCTTGATCCTGTTTAAGTAAAAAGTACTACTTGACACAAAATCCTGAATATGCTATAATAAAGCATGATTAAGATTAGCACAGGTCGCCCACACAAAACTCTGCGTTCAACAGACGCCGACTTCAAATTCTCGCCCAACGGACTTACAATAGTGCCCAGAGCCAGTTTTGAAGTCAGCAAAGTATGCCCGCGAGAGTACAAACTGATCATTGCCGAGTGCATTGGCCGCGGTTGGCTCCAGCCTGTGGCACACATGCGTGACGTAGAATACACCATGGAGTTATTGAAAAAATGAAACTCTGCCCCAATTGCGATGAACGAGCCCTGTGCTGTGACCACTGTGCCTACTTCCAATTCAACGGAGATGAGAGCGGTGCCTACACCGGCGATGGTCATTGCCGACTACACAAGCGAGCAGAAGACCCCGGCAGTCTCTGTGACGAGTATTTTTGTTTTGAACTACTAGCAAAGGACCTGCCTAATGAGCATGCATCTACACCATCCCAGTCTTAGTCTCAACGGTCGTAAAAAAGGCCGGGTCAAGTTCCGCAATGCAAACGAGGCTCGCAAGGCACGTGAACTTGATGCATCCTGGAAAGAATTGCAAAAGAAGTGGGAAGTGGACGCAGAAGATAAGCGTCGTAAGCGAGCAATGAAGGCCGAGCCATTGGTATACCGATTGACCAGCGTCACAGATCGTGCAGGTACTGCTCATATTCCAAGCCGCGACACTGGGCATTCGGGAGTAGTATCTAGCAAAGCAAATCCGCAGTATACAGGCACAGAAATTATTGGAGTGACCGTTCTACATAAATCCTGTTTGCAACCTGTGTTCAACCGGCAAGAGGCAATAGACGCCGCCTCGATGAGACGATAATACACTGTTAGTAAGATGATAGGTATAAATACAAGTATGAAAAAATTTATACCGACCTACTTATATGTCAAAACACATAACATTACCGGATTGAAATATTTTGGTAAGACCACCGGAGACCCTTTCAAATATCGCGGATCCGGAATATATTGGTTGAGACACTTAAAAGAACATGGATACGATGTAAGGACTGATGTTATTGGATATTGTATGTTGCAAGAAGAATGTATGAGTATAGCAACACAATTTTCTAAAGACAACGATATTGTTAATGCTGTAAACGAAAATAACAAAAAGATATGGGCAAATCAAATTATTGAAAATGGAATTGATGGCGGTGCAACCGGTCGAACAATATATAACCCACATTCCGAAGAATCTAAGAAAAAAATGTCAGTCTCAAGAAAAGGTAGTATTCCTTGGAACAGGGGAAAAACTGGAGTATCTCCAGGGAACAAAATTCCTCGGTCAGACGAGAATAAACAACGATTAAGAGAAGCAAATTTAGGTAAAAAACAATCCCAGGAAACAATAGACAAGAGAATTGCAAAATTAAAAGGACATATTGTAACCGAAGAAACTCGGCTAAAAATTAGTGCTGGACATAAAGGAAAGAAATTGTCCTTTGATCACATACAGAAAATAAAAAAACGTGTGGTATCTAATATTACTAAACAAAAAATAAAAGAAGCCAGAAAAAAACAAACTTTTTCAGAGGAAACAAAGAAAAAATTGTCAGGTAAAGTTATCGTAGTAGATGTAAATGGTGATATCAAAAAAATACTCAAAGAAGAATACTATTCACAACCAGGACATAGAGATATGTGGAAATATGTTGCACATAACTCCAATGAAGGCAAGAAACGAAAGATGCGTCGTGGCTAACAACTATTTTGTAGTCAATGACTTGCCCAATGGCTCTTGGTCAGTGACCTGGCCTGGCTATGAATACAACGTGGTCAACAATCCTGCCAAGGTTCTCACCCTGTTAGAAATCATGTTTGACTATGTGGGTGTGGACGAAGCCATGATTGGTGTGCAAGAGTCCGGACGTGACAATGATTGGAGCACCATGCACATTTCTGGCATGTTATGGCTGGAAGAACACAGCCGAAGGCACTTGGCCGAGCGACTGGCCCGATACACAATCCCTGGTGTGAGATTTTGTGACCAATACGAAGCAGAAAAGTTCAAAACACACATGGAACAACGACTGGCCTGGAAACGACTGGGCGGTGAATGGGCATGAAAGACCTGTATTCCACTCCTGCGGCCAGACTGGACACCATACTGGGTGAGGTCTCTTTTTGGGCACAGATGCAACGGTGCAGAATGTCCGAAGAAGGTCAAAAAAATTGCACTACAGGTGCAGACACAATCACATGGTTTAGAGACACTTGGGGCATACAACTGCTACCCTCAGATGATACCATATTTGGATTCCAGCGCGGAGTCAACATTGTGGATGAGCAAAAGTACATGATTTTTTTATTGAAGTGGGCATGATTAAAAAACGTTTATTAACCTTTAAAGGAGATTGTGAAATGGGTGGTATGTGGGAAAAAGATGAAGTGGTTCGCCTGCTCCGAGGTGTGCCAGGTACTCAGTATCAAGAAGGTGATGATCAAATCAAAGAACAAATACGTGAATGGGTGAGAGGACTGCTGAAAAATAGTGAGATCAACATAACGTTTACCAAAGCAGACGGCACTGACCGTGACATGTTGTGTACCCTGGATCATAGCAGAATTCCAGTTAGTGTAGCAAAGCCGGTATCAACTACTGCGCCAGTGGATGGTATTGTGCGTGAAAGCAAAAAGCCTCGAAAAGAACCAGATCCGCATAGTATTCGAGTATTTGATGTAGAAAAGCAAGAGTGGCGCAGTTTCCGTTTTGACCGGCTCAAAAAGGTCACTGCCACCCTGGA
>NZ_JBBAKG010000036.1:21044-37011 GCF_040403615.1 Haliscomenobacter sp.
CCAGTGTTGAGTAAAGAAAGTTTAGAATATCATTATGGACATTTGGCCAAAGGCTATGCCAAGCGTTACAATGCAGGGGAAGGCAATGCGGATTTTAATCGTGCTGGCAGTTTTCTGCACAATAAGTTTTTTCCTCAACTTCGGGCTCCTAAAGGTGCCAACCGGCCCCGTGGTGCTGTACTTGCACTGATAGAAGAAAAGTTTGGCACATACGAAGATTTCCGAGAAGCCTTCAAAGAAACTGCAATGAAGATTCAAGGCTCTGGTTGGGTGTACTTGAGCACTGGGGGAGACATCAAGACCATTGCCAATCATGCTGTACGCACAGACATCTGTGTGTTGGTAGACTGGTGGGAGCATGTTTGGGCCACTGACTATCAGTGGGACAAAGAACGTTACCTAGACAATATCTGGAAGATCATTGACTGGGACGTTTGTAACGAAAGACTATGATGAAATTACAAACTGGTGCTGTGGCTAAACTACGTGAATTAGTTGCTGAAGAAGGCAACCCCAATCTCATGCTACGAGTATTTGTGCAAGGTGGTGGCTGTTCAGGAATGAGTTATGGATTCACGTTTGATGAAGTGCAAAACGAAGATGACTTTGATTTTGCTTACGACGATGTCCGGGTTGTGGTTGATTCGATGAGCATGCAATATCTACAAGGTTCTTCCATTGACTACAAAGAAGATTTGATGGGTGCCAGTTTTGTAATCAACAATCCACAAGCACAGACCACATGTGGTTGCGGAAGCAGTTTCTCAATTTAATAAATTCTAGGATCAGTTCCCCACGATCCACTTACTGCGGTAAATGTAGGCGCAAACGATCCATTGATGGGTGACCAAACTCCGTTATTTTTAACATAGGTGGCTTGAACTTGTTTCCAGGCACCTGAGTTCTTGACATAGGTTGTTTGTACTGATTCCCAGTTCCCGTTGTATTTTACACTGCCGCCGCCCACGTTCATGTCAAGCACCACATAGCCACTACTGCCCCCCTTAGTGTTGATGCCACCATATCCCACTGATCCTAAATAGTAAGGTTGATTAGTTCCTCCAGGAACACGACCACTTGGGTTGGCCATAACATCTCCTAGACTGGATCCATAGTATCCTGCTCCGCCTCCCTGGTCCCCAAATCCAGCACCGCCGCCATTTCCGCCGGCATACCCGCCGCCGCCAGCACCACCTCCGCCGCCATCTCCGCCACCGAGAGATTGACCGTTTTGTCCTGCATAAATTCCTGCTGATGTTTGGCCAGAACTGCCCGGTGCCGACTGCCCGATAGCAGAGCCACTGTTGCCACCGCCACCACCGCCACCACCGCCTCCGGCGATGGCAATTGGGGTACCATTTAGAAAAATCACACTGGCTCCGCCGGCGCCGCCACCTGCACCTGAACTACCTTGGGCACCTGAACTCCCGCCGCCTCCACCACCAAAACTTGCACCTCCGGTAATGGTAAATCCAATTGAACCTGGTCCGCCGGTGTTGATCCCGTTTAATCTCAAATTATGATTGCCAGCAGTGACATAGACTGAAGCACTGAAGGTGGCCCGAAATCCTGGCATATCCAAAACAGGAACACCGTCTATGTATGCCGCGGCAGCATTGTCGCAAGCGCCAGTAAGGTTGTAGTAACCACTTGATGCAAAATTAATAGTGACTGTGTGATCAAAGCCACTGGCACTGGCAGTATAATTCCACACCCCGTATTGATTTAAAAATCCCACATAGGCGCCGTTGGTCACACGGATATAGGGGTACCCTGTGAAATCTAAAGTTGTCCAAACTGTAGTAGCAGTATAACTAGCACCTCCTCCTCCTGCTGGCGCATTGCCGCCAGCGGAGCCGGGCCCACCTGCACCGGCTACTCCAACTTGTAATACATCACCGGGATTTATACTAAATGTTTTTTGAGCAAAACCTGCCCCACCACCAGAACCGCCAGGATTGCTGTCATTTCCACCTCCGCCTCCACCGGCACCCCAGACATAGGCAGTGATTTCACTGGTGGTTGTTGACCAAACCAATTGTTGTAGGCTATTGCTAAACCCAATTGCTCGTATTACTGATGCCATGTGATATTGTTAAATTTGATACCAAATGTCGCCATCGCTACCACCTGTTGGTGCCGCTGTGCTAACATATCTTGTGCCATAACCATTTGAGTTGGTTGCAATGGCCAATGTTACATTGGATGTCAACGCACCACCACCTGAAAGCCCGCTGCCTGCAATGACATTAGTAGCACTGGCAGCCGCACCAAGATTCGTTCTAGCATCCGCCGCGGTGTTTGCTCCAGTACCGCCCGCGACAACAGCCAATGGAGTTATCCCTGTGATTGTTCCGCCAGTGATAGCCACACTGCTTGCACCAAAATTGCTTAATCCAGTAATGGAACCGCCAGTGATGGTTATTGCAGTTGAACTTTGTGTTGAGATGCTGCCTAGACCAAGATTGGTTCTTGCATCACTGGTGTTATTAGCACCAGTTCCGCCGTCGACCACAGCAATTACTGTACTTAACCCTATTATTGATCCGCCGGTGATAGCCACATTATTGGCGTTTTGGACTGCCATTGTACCCAGTCCAAGATTAGTCCTAGCACTGGATGCGTTGGTAGCACCAGTACCACCATCTGCCACAGCCACCGCAGAGATAAGTCCGCTCACAGTGCCACCGGTGATTGCTACTCCGCTCATGGTGCCACCAGTGAATGCCACATTGCTGGTGTTCATCACAGCAATGTTTCCTAACTCCAATGCAGTTCTTGCGCCAGCGGCTGTGCTGGCACCGGTACCACCATCGGCCAGGGCCAGATCAGTAATACCAGTTATGGAACCACCAGTGATGTTTACCGCATTGGCATTCTGCTGGCTCATGGTGGGCAGAGCATTGGTCCAGTCGGTCACAAATCTTGTGGTGGCAATTTGCGTACTGCTCACTGTGATTGTGGCAGTGGGTGCTAGTGGAACACCAGTGAATACAGGACTGGCTTTCTCACCTTGTACAAATGCTGTGGTAGCGATCTGTGTAGAATTATTGTTGTAAGTTGCGGTAGGTGCAACAGGGGTGCCTGTGAATACAGGACTGGCTTTCTCACCTTGTACAAATGATGTAGTGGCAAGTTGAAGTGAATTATCATTGTATGTGGCAGTGGGTGCAATCGGAGTGCCAAGAAAGTGTGGACTGGCAGTTACAAATGCTGTGGTTGCCAGTTGTGTTGTGGCTGTGCCTTGGGCGGCAGTGGGTGCAGTGGGAGTTCCTGCAAATGCTGGACTGCTGGTAACAAATGCCGTGGTGGCCAGTTGTGTTGTGGCAGTGCCAGAGGCGGCTGTGGGGGCTATGGGTACGCCAGTGAATTGCGGACTTTGACTCACAAAAGCAGTGGTAGCAATTTGTGTCGTTGATGTTCCAGCGGCAGCAGTGGGTGCAGTAGGAACACCAGTAAATGCAGGGCTAATTTTTTGTGCCTGTACATAATCTTGTGAAGCCAGTGCCACCCAGGCGTTGGCAGTGCTGTATGAGGAAATGACATCAGTAGTGCTGTTGTACCAAAGTTGTCCTAGAATTGGTTGTAGAGGCTCAGTTGAATTGGCAAAATTTTCCAACAAATACACGTAGTTTTCGTTTTCGTAAGTGCCGTAATCCGTCAGGGCACGACCCACCAGGGCCAGATCTGTGGCGGTGGTATTCACAGTGCCATCTGCGACGATGGCAACTACATTTCCGCGGCTGTTGTTGATAATATATGACATTGATAACTCCGAGTCTCTGTATTTAGCCACGGGTTGTGTTCGTAGGTCTCGGCACAAAGTTTGGTAAATACAGCACTAGGACTGCAAATTTATGACACAACTATTAATCAATGTGGGCAACGTTGCCAATGATGGGCAAGGAACCCCGCTACGAACCGCATTTCAATATATAAACAGCAACTTCACTGAACTTTATAACAATGTTCAAACCTCACCCCCTACTTCTTCAAGTGGGCAAGAAGGTGATGTGCCGGGCATGATTGCGTTTGACCAAGAATATCTATATGTGTGTGTTTATGAGTATGATGCTACCACTATAATTTGGTATCGCGTGGCGTTTGACCTCACCCCTTGGTAAAAAACAAAATATGAGTCAACCAGTTTGGATCACTCCTGCAGGCAGTTTAGGTAGCATACCCGAAGGCGTGTTCTATCAAAATACCATGTTGGTCACAACAGATGCCTTGCCATTCACGCCCACTTGTACAGCAACCACAGCAGGTACCAACGTGATCACTTGTGCCAGTACTACTGGTATCTATGCAGGACTCACCGTGGTGTTTTCGGGCACAACATTCGGAGGAATAGATTCTACCATAAGATACTATGTACTGAATGTGGTCAATACCACTCAATTCCGTATCACCACTACAGACACCAGCACTAGTCCTGTTGCGTTGACCACCGCTGCCGGCACAATGAGCATTGTGTTTAGACAGGATATTTATTATGCTGTGATTGCAGGACAACTTCCGGCTGGAATACAGTGTTCTTCTAATGGAACAATTGTGGGGGTACCGGATGCGTTGGCCAGTTTACAAGGGGTACCGTTTGATGTCACAAGGTCGGTCACAAGCAAATTTACTCTAAGAGCATACACAGAAAATCAAGACGAAACCATTGACCGTATCAGAGATCGAACATTTACTCTAACGGTGAACAATGTGAATGCCCCGGTGTTTACTTCTGCCAGCGATCTTGGCACTTATTATGATGGCGACAGATTAAACATTCAAATTGCCATTAGCAATGTTGGTCCTACTACCCCTGCTGTGGTCACACTGGTAGGTGGAGAATTACCTGGCGAAGTTTCGGTCAGTGCCACAGGATTGATCTACGGCTACATTCAACCGGCTGTGAATGTTGATAAAATTCCTGGCTACGATCTCACACCAGATGATCTATACCCTTATGACTTTGTTACCAGTGCTATCAACAAAAACTATCAATTCACACTACAGGTCACTGATGGGGTTAACACTGACATCAAGACCTTTAGTTTTTATGTTTACGACCGTACAACTCTCAATGCCAGTACTACACAAATTACCGCTGACAATTCCAACATCACAGCCGACGAGTCAACTGAACGCAGACCATTTATTGTAAATTCATTGCCCGAGAACTTGGGCACCGTGCGTGGAGACAATTACTATGCACATCAGTTTATTGCCAACGACTATGACACACCAGATCTCAAATATGCCATCAGTGTTAATATAGGATCGGGACTGCCGCCAGGACTGGCAATTGATCCAAACTCTGGTTGGTACTACGGATACATACCCGATCAAGGGGTGACCAAGATTGAGTACAGTTTCAATGTGGTGGCCTATCAGGCCGATTATGTGGGAACACCGATCTCTTGTACCGCTACTACTTTTGGCACAAACATAATCACTTGTGACAGTACTTCACAGATCGAAACTGGACAGCCCATTGTGTTTACCGGGACCAGTTTTGGCGGCATCACTGCGTCAGCAACTCAAGTTTACTATGTGCTTGACCAAGTAAGCGCCACAGAATTTACTATAACCAACAATCTTGGTAGTACCACCGCTGTGCCGTTGACCACAGCAAGCGGATCTTTAACTGCCAACTTGATAGTGGCCAGCGATCCTTACCCATTCACCTTGACCATATCTGGTACTGCCAATGCCGAAGTGGTTTGGTTTACTCCAAGTGATCTTGGTTCGATCGAAAATGGTGCCACAAGTATGCTGGTGATTTCAGCAGAGAACACAGGCGGACGTATACTAAAATATCGTCTCAAACCCGGCGCCAGTATAGCCCAGTTGCCATATGCCTATGTGCCGGGAGTATACAATCTCTTGCCGCAGGGATTGAAACTACTGGAAACAGGAGAGATCTCCGGGCGTGTTACCTTCAACACATTTGCTGTTGACCTAGGATCCACTACATTTGATGCTACGCAGGCAGTCACAAGAAATTTGTCTGTTCAAGAAACCACGTTCGACAGCACCTTTGTGTTCACCGTAAATGCCTATGCAGAAGATTCTCAACAGGTACTTTACAATGTAAACGCAATCACAGTTGACAATGGCGGTACAGGATACAGTGCAGGGAATCCGCCAGTACTGTCATTTAACACCCCTGTGGGTGCCAGTGCTCGAGCCGCCACAGTGGGCGAAATTACCATAATCGGTGGTGTTATAACTGCGGTGGCCATTGATGATGGCGGTTCAGGATATACATTATCAGACCCAGCAGTACTCACAATTTCAGCAGGGTATGGCGGTACAGGTGCAGAATTTACAGCAGTCATGCGAGCAATCAGCACACGAGATGTTGTGAGCGTAGACAAGACATTCACAGTAAAAGTCCAACGTGAGTACAATAAACCATATCAAAACTTGTCAATTGAGGCCATGCCCCCGGCTAATGATCGTGCCTTGATTGCAAGTTTGTTGGACAACGATGAAATTTTTGTACCTGATTATATCTACAGAATTAACGATCCTTATTTTGGTAAATCACGCCGAGTGATTTACCAACACGCCTTTGGCCTGGCGCCAGGCGCACTAGAAACTTATGTTCTCAGTTTGTACGAAAATCACTACTGGAAAAATCTTGTGTTGGGAGAGATTTTAACTGCCCAGGCTCTGGATCCCGTCACTGGTGAAGTAGTGTACGAGGTAGTGTACAGTAAAATAATTGATGACCTTGTGAATGCCGTAGGCGCCAGTGTGAGCAAAATTGTAAACTTACCCTATGCTATTACTGATCCGACAGACGGCAGTACACAACTCACACAAGTGTATCCCAACAGTTTGATCAACATGAGAGATCAAGTGATTGATGTTGTGGGACAAATATCTACCAAATTGCCGTTGTGGATGACTTCACAGCAGACTAATGGTCGAGTGCTGGGATTTACCCCTGCCTGGGTCATGTGTTACGTCAAACCAGGACGCAGTCTACAGATTGCGTACTATGTGCAAACACAGTTTCAAGGACACTTGAATGCTGTGGACTTCAAGGTCGATCGTTATGTGTTGGATCGCACCTTGAGTCGTAACTGGGATACCACAACTCAAGATTGGACTCCCACCCCGAGCCTGACCACATTTGATAGATATGGATCTGGGCAGTTCCCATTTGTTGGATTTGTTGACATAGCCACACGCCTGGCCTATGCTGATATCAACAATCGCACACTGGAATATATTGCCGATCTTGGTGGATTAGATGGACAACTTTCCAACATCAACGGAGACACAATAGTTTTTGCCAAGCAAGAATACTATAGCAATTATACTACCACTGGTGACGCCTGGCAAAGTTATACTGATCTGTATGGCACTGTGTACAGCCCTGAAACTGTTGGTGAATACTTTGATGAAAGTTATACCATACCTGGTGGAAGTACATACGATTGTACCAACACTTATGTCACTACCAACTATATCAAGGCCGCAACCACAGCAGGTATGTATACCAATGATCCTGTATGGTTTACTGGTGTGGTGTTTGGCGGCATAGATGACAATGGCACCAATGGACTGACTCAGATATATTATGTCACTGATGTTGTTCATACCACTTGTACTGCTACTGCTAGTGGGACAAACTTGATAACTTGTGCTGATGCTACCTATCTCAATACCAACGATGTGGTATGGTTCACTGGCGCCACATTTGGAGGAGTAGATGCACTTACTGCCAGCAATACCATTCAAGAATATTATGTGACCAAGATATCCAGTACCACGTTCAAGATTTCATTGACACAAGGCGGCGCTTTTGTGGCTTTATCGACTGCCACAGGAACCATGACTGTGAACACCACTTATTTCACGGTGAGTGAAACTGCAGGTGGCAGCAATGTTGTGTTGTCCACTGCATCAGGCAGCATGATTGTGAACTTTGGCAACACCCGAATGGCAGTATACACAATCAGTGTGGATCCGGTGACCACATTGGTCACACTTGTACCCACCCAACTCACGGCAGAAACACAATACATTCAGATCAATCGCGGACAACAATATGCAGGTCAACAATTGTATTTTCCCACTAGTCCAGCACAAGGTTATACAGTGGTAGCATGGATCAATGTACCTGTATCTAACACTACCGAAACCACTTTTGATGGTGGTAGTATGGCATTCATCCAACCAGTTGATATGTACGATCCTACAGATCGGGATGATAAATATCTGGTATTTCCCAAAGCCAATATATTGGTATAACTAGGACAAAAAAACAATGGCAAGTCAAATTAACCCAAATGACATCGACGGAGCGTATCCGGTTGCTGGACAAGACAACAACTCTCAAGGTTTTCGTGATAACTTCACCAACACCAAAACAAACTTTACCTATGCGGCAGGCGAAATCACTGATTTGCAAACTTATGGGGTTTTCACCAACGTCGATAATAACATGAACAATTATGACATTACGGCGGTGAATTTAAATGATGTTAGTACCAATCGCATAGCCATTACCACAACAACTGGGTCCATTGCTGTGAACTATGCCTCAGGACAATACCAAACAATCGGCGCTACCACAGGTAGTATTAGTTTGAGTTTTACAAACTTCCCGGCTGCTGGGTATTACGGTTCAGTTTGCCTACAAATCACAATTGGTAGTGCCGCACACATTGTGACCTTGCCCGCGGCTGTGAGTGTGAACGCAGTTGGTATTCAGGGTTATGCATCGAATGTGATCACATTTGCTGCCGCAGGTGTTTATGAGTTTAATTTTGGCTCCAGTGACGGTGGTAGTACAATTACTATAACCGAAAACAATAAAAAAATTCAACCTCTCAACAACAGCAGTGAGGATCTGGCGGCCAGTGGTGCTGCCAGTCTCAGTTTAACCACCAGTTACTTTTCAACATCTGCCGCAGAAACAGCCACCTTGGCCGCTGGCACAGCAGGGCAAGTCAAAGTATTTGCCATGGCAGCCGACTCTGGCGACATGGTTATCACAGTGACCAATGCAGGATGGAAAACTTCCGGCACAGGTACTATCACATTTGACACCATTGGTGATGCTTGTACTTTGATGTACACCAACAGCAAATGGTACTGTATCGGCAACAATGGTGTTACATTTGCCTGATCAAAACACTTGACAGTCTGCATGTTTTAGTGTAAACTAACAGCATGGAACATCCTTTAATCGGTGACATCAACGAATTGACCATTGATGAACTTAGTACAAAGGTCAGCGAACTCTCCAACAAACTCAACATAGCCACAGGAATGGGCAATGCTCATTTGTGTGACCAAATCAGAATGGCCTTGGAAACTTTTCGAAACAAGTATCAAGATAAACTTCGAGAATCTTATAAGAAACAAGAAGAAATCAACCACATCAACTTTGACGACAAGATCAATATCAAATGAACGTTAGACTACAATACGACTTAGATTTCCTTGCAGGCGTCTACTACGAAGACCAACTGCAAATGAATCGATACACAGTGAGTCTCAACTTGCTGACCAAAAGCAAAGATTCGGCCAGTACCAATATTGCACTGGATCGAGCCAAGGCATTTGTACACGGTGCCCTGGAGAGCACAGTTTTTATAAATCAAGCCAACGTGGAACGAGCCGAGTTCATGCAAATGATAGGTATAAATGTTACCACCTTGCCCCAAGAACCGGTTGACCAAATTGTTGGCATGATGTTATACTACAAACTCAACTCTGTGATGGAAGATCGCATGACTGTGACTGGATTGGATATTGCCAGTTCATTGGGGGACAATGTTTGGTACCAACACGATGAAGAAGATCTGTCTGGGCCATTTGCTGAGGATGGTTGGTGGTATCGTGCCAGCATGCAACATGAAAGTATAGAGCGTGATCCTGAGCCCGGTAACATTGTCAAGGTGATGTCAACTGGTTGGTATGAGTTGGATCTTGAATGGCCCGAGAACACAGCAATAGTCAGTGACAACACAGTGGTATATGCAAACTTTCCACGAAATGAAAAATAATCAATACGGTGAAATAATACTGGAAGAAACTGATCTGTGTGATTTAATCATGCAAGGTCGTGATCTCACGCAGATAAAATGTGTGGTTGATCCAGGTGTAGATATAGAATCGGCAATTCATTTGTTAGAAGACCCAGGGCAGTTGATATTATGGACATTTCCCGACGACAGCAATATCAGTGTGCCTGACTGGGATAACCTGCAACAAAGCCACTGGCACATGCCCCCGGAATACCAGCAGTTGGACATTGCCGAGCATGTGGTCGGATTATGTGACACAGCAGAAAAACTTCAACGTGTGGCTCATGAACTGCTGTTATATCAAGAGCGTGGCTTGTTTGATCTGTTACGCTACTTGAAATATCTTGTGGATGTCATGCGTGACAATCATGTGATCTGGGGTGTTGGACGTGGATCCAGTGTGGCCAGTTATGTGCTATATCTGCTGGGAGTACACCGAATAGATTCAATGTATTATGATTTAGACGCAGGCGAGTTCTTGCGTTAAATATGTTTTTAGGAGATAGTCATGACAAATGAAGTATATAGATCAGCAAATGGCAAAACTGTAGACATGGGCGCCTTGCGCCTGCAAAACGAAAAGGTTCGTGCCGTAGGCAACATGCGAGTGAATGCTCGTGGTGATGTTATCAATGACAACAATGAAGTTATCCGTACCAGAAATGAACAAGTTTCAAAACAATATCAAAAACAAACTCGGCCAAATTTACCCAAAGGACAACAATGACCAAACCAGCATTTGAGGCGCACCGATTCACCCGTGATCAAATTCGACCACTCAACGATGTGGTTATTGTGGGCGAGATGGTGTTTACCGAACGTTTTACCAACACAGGTATTGTGTTGCTCAGTGACAACGGCAAAAGTTCAGGTATTCGCCCGCGCTGGGGTCAGGTGTATGCAGTGGGCCCGGATCAAAAGGATGTGCGTGTGGGCGAGTGGGTTTGTGTGGCTCACGGTCGTTGGACCCGCGGAATTGACGTAGAAGACGAGTCTGGCAAGCATACCTTGAGACGAATAGATCCAAAAGACATTTTGTTATCTGCAGATGACATGCCCGATGATTTGACATTCTCGGGTGCAATACACGTAGAAGCCAAACCCACACACATGCAACACACATGATCACGGACTGGAATGTGCAAAACGTTATTTGGGAATGCCAAAAAATGTACCACGGGGCAACTGATCCACACATGACAGGTTTTGTCAATTGGCCTTGCAAACAAGACTTGTATCGTGTAAAATTTGCTGTAGACGAGATGCTGAAGAACACTAGTGGCTTTGCTGGTGAACAAGAATGGTTAGAAGAACTGCAAAAAGAAAAAGTATGGAAGGCATTGAAGAAATGAGCAAAGGATCAAGACCCCGCCCGTCCATAGTGAGCCAAGAAGAATTGGCTCAACGACATGAAGGTATTTTTGGCAACAAAGTACCCAAGCCACGTTGGGTTCCGCCACCATTACCAGAAGACATGCAAGGAATCAAGAGTTCCTTTGAACAACAATTAGGCACAACAAAACTTCCTCTAGGACGCACATGAAAGAATTATGGGTAGAAAAATATCGTCCAAACACAATAGACGGCTATGTGTTTGTGGACAATGCACAACGTGAGCAGGTGCAACAATGGATTCGTGATGGATCAATTCCGCATCTAATGTTGAGCGGAGGTGCAGGCACAGGCAAAACAACCTTGGCCAAAATGCTGATCAACGAACTGGGTGTGGATGAATATGATGTGATGTATGCCAATGGTTCCAAAGAGGCTCGCAAG
Organism: Haliscomenobacter sp.; assembly: GCF_040403615.1. Taxonomy (NCBI): domain Bacteria; kingdom Pseudomonadati; phylum Bacteroidota; class Saprospiria; order Saprospirales; family Haliscomenobacteraceae; genus Haliscomenobacter; species Haliscomenobacter sp. Next base: position 32,864 of record NZ_JBBAKG010000036.1, read on the forward strand.
GTAGAGTGGGTGGACAAGTTGATCAATTTCTGTCAGACCATGCCGTTTGGTGCATTCAAGATTGTGTTGATTGATGAAGCAGACTACATGAATCCCAATAGTGTACAGCCTGCACTTCGTAACCTCATGGAAGACTATTCACAAACTGTGCGTTTTATTCTAACTTGCAATTATCCCAACAAGGTGATTCCGCCATTACATTCACGCTGTCAAGGCTTTCACATTACCAAGAATGATCACACAGAGTTCACTGCCAGAGCGGCCACTGTGTTGGTCACTGAAGGTGTGGAGTTTGATTTGGATGTGTTAGATACCTATGTCAAGGCCACATACCCAGACCTGCGCAAGTGTTTGAACTTGTTGCAACCCAACAGCCAAACTGGTCGCTTGTTGGCACCAAGTTCAGCGGATAAAAGCGCAAGAGATTGGCGCCTGGATTGTGTGGACTTGTTTAAACATGGACGAGTTCGTGAAGCCAGGGCCTTGTTGTGTCAAAGTGCCGGACCGGACGAGACTGAAGAAATATTCCGTTGGATGTATGACAACTTGGAACTGTTTGGTAAAACAGTTGAACAGCAGGATCAGGCTATTGTGATTATCCGCGATGGCATTGCTAAAATACCCTTGGTTGCTGATCAGGAAATTAATTTGAGTGCCACACTAATTGAACTTAGCCAAATCTCTTGAACCGGTAATAGATCCCAACAATAGAATCACATTTCTATTGGATTGGGAACTCACAATGAAGTGCAACTTGGATTGCACTTATTGCGGCACAGGGTTGTATGCCGGGCACGACAACAGCACCCGTCATCCCCCTTTGGAAGATTGTTTGCGTACTATAGACTTTATGTTTGAATATGCAGACATCTACATGTCCAGCAAACCCAAAAGTATCAAGTATGTGATACTGAATGTGTATGGTGGCGAATCTCTGTATCATCCCGACATTGTGGAAATATTAAGTGTGTTACGCAAGCGGTATGAACCTTATCAAGATCGTTGGCATCTCACTGTTACCACTACTACTAACGCCATTATTGCCCCTGCCCGACTGGACCGAATTATTCCGTTGATTGATGAGTTTACTGTGAGTTATCATACTGAAAACACTTCAAAACAAAAACAACAGTTTAGGGACAATTTATTAAAAATTAAATCTGCAGGCGTTAGACAAAAATGCGTAGTGCTCATGCACTCAGAGTCCAACAAGTTTTCAGACGCACAAGAAATGATTTTGTGGTTAACACTCAACAATATCAAACACTTGCCGCGGCAATTAGATCATGGGCCTGACAGGGAAGAATTTAATTATAATCAACAACAAGTGGTTTGGTTCGAAGGTCTTTACAAAAAGCCCCTGGCACATGCTGTCATGCACGATGACAAAGCTGACTTGGCAGACACTGGCAGAGCCTGTTGTGGTGGTCGTAGTTTATGCGCTGACCAAAATCGTCGAGAACCACAAAAGTTTGTGTCAAATAAATTCCCTGGATGGTACTGTAGTGTAAATCATTTCTTTTTGTATGTGAAACAAGTGAATGGCGAAGTTTATGTCAATAAAGATTGTAAAATGAATTATGATGGCACAGTAGGTCCAATTGGTAATTTAAACAACGTTGAACCAATACTTGCCCAGGCCCGTGACACGGACAAACCAGTCATACGCTGTGCCAAAGAACGGTGCCTTTGTGGTCTTTGTGCGCCCAAGGCCGAGAACCTAGATACATATCAAACCATAATGAGGAAATATGAGATACCTAATCCTAACCTATTACACCAAACCTAGTGGTCAAATTGACGAAGTAATGGCCGTGGCTCAAAGCCTAAAAACCCGTGATCATCAAACGGCTAATGTGATACTTGACTTCCGAACCCTCACTGTGTTAAAATGTAGCATGGGCGGAACTACAGTCCCCAGGGACTTTAACCGCATTGTGGAATACTATATGAAACACTATGAGTCAACCATCTCAAGGTTGTTTCAAGAAAACGGATATGAAATTGTCAAACCAGAAGAACCCAGCCCAGAAGTACAATCCCCGGAAATTAATCCTAGTTGATGCAGATGGTGTACTCTTAGACTGGGAATATGCATTCTCAGTTTGGATGGAGGAACACGGTCATGAAAAACAACCTGGATTCGAATTCATATACGATATTGGCGATCGATATGGTATTAGTAAAGAACAAGGTCGTAAATTAATTAAAATTTTTAACGAATCAGCGGCAATTGGTTTCTTACCGCCCTTGAGAGATGCCATGTTCTATGTCAAACGACTGCATGAAGAACACGGCTATGTGTTTCATTGTATTACCAGCCTGAGTCTAGACGTCAACGCCGGCCGATTACGTGAAATGAATCTACGCAAGTTATTTGGCAAAACAGCATTTGAACGAATTGTTTGTTTAGACACAGGCGCAGACAAGCATGCGGCCTTGGCTGAGTACAAAAACTCCCACTTTTATTGGATAGAAGACAAGCCCGAGAACGCTGATATTGGTCATGCTCTGGGCTTGCAAAGTATACTAGTAGAACACGGACACAACATGAATCATGAGTGTGAGTATCCCATAGTTAAAAATTGGCGGGAAATCTACGAAATTATCACCTCCTAAACTGCATAGAGTTTCAACACTGACCCAATGATCCGGTGACGCTGAACGTCCCGGGCTTCTAGAGCACAAACAGATATACCTTCAACGGACATACTCTGCAAGCGTTCACAAAGATCCAGCAGGCCGTTGTCTCCGCTGTGTCGGTCGGCCTGCTCCACATCTCCTGTGATCACTATCTTTGAATTCGTCCCTATTCGAGTCATCAACATCTTGACCTGTGCTGGTGTAGCATTTTGCATTTCGTCAGCAATAATCCAAGAGTTTTTAAAAGTTCGGCCGCGCATGAATGCCAGAGGCGCAATCTCCACAACTTGATCTTCTATAAGGGCTACGATGTCCTGGGCACGATAATATTCGCGCATGACGTCTAATAACGGACGAGTCCACGGTTCCATTTTGGCAACCAAGTTGCCCGGGAGGAAACCATGGCTTTCTCCCTCCACACCCACTGCTGGGCGTGTCATTACGATCCTCTCACACTGACCTTCCTTCAATGCCTTTACGGCCGCCTGCATGGCTAGATAAGTTTTGCCCGTACCTGCGGGACCTACTGTGACTACTATGTGGGCGTCAGGGTCTTGTAGAGCCATAACCAAGCGTTCTTGATTTCGTGTGCGAGGGATCAAGTCTATGCGGCGTTGGGCCGTTCTAGGTGCTGGACTAAAGCTGATGGTGTTTTCTACTGCCTGATTCATTCTTTTTTGTGCTTTCGCTGATCGCTGTCTACTCAAGTCTTATTCTCCTGGTAAAAGTCCTTTCGGACCAATCTATTTACGGTGTGTGTGAAACTGATAACCTGGTGTTATTTTCTATAGATATGGTCACTAAATACTGACCAGGCAATAACAAAAGGCCGCAAAATCAAGTTTGCGTTTTTTGGAATAAATATCCAGAGAGACTCAAAATCATGCCCACAAACAACAATATCAACTATGCTCCGACCGCAGTAAACACCGGCGCTGCCGCACCTGCCCCAATCGGACCACTCGACACAGGCCCTGCGGCTGTTGACCCAGGTCCTGGATTAGGACTAACCCCAACTGCTACCCGAGCGCCTGTGATTCCACAGGTGGAACTGCCGGTACAAACACAGTTGACTCCCGAAGGCGAGTCTGGACCAAATGTGGGCGCAGGCACTCAACAACGATATATTACCATTCTTTTTGATGGCACGGTGGTCACAAACAATGCCACATCTTTGAATTTTACAGGGAACGGAGTTTCTGTTTCTAATTTGGGAACCGCTGGTGCCAATATTGTGATCACCGCAGGTGGTGGCGGCAACGTAAGTTATAGCAATAGCAATGTCAGCGCCTTTTTGGCTGCATTTGGAAGCAACACAGTGAGCACCACAGGCAATGTCACAGCAGGATATGTGCTTGGCAACGGTTCACAACTGACAGGCTTACCAGCAACGTATGGCAACTCAAATGTGGTGGCCAATCTGGCTGCTTTGGGCACCAATCCGGTATCAACCACAGGCAATGTCACAGCAGGATATGTGCTTGGCAACGGTTCACAACTGACAG
>NZ_JBBAKG010000036.1:37111-62525 GCF_040403615.1 Haliscomenobacter sp.
TCTCGGGTGGTAACATTGTCACTGCTGGACAAGTCTCTGCTACAGGCAACGTCACCGGTAACTATATTCTTGGTAACGGTTCTTTACTGACCGGTGTATCTACATCATCGAGCAATATTAACTCTGGTAACTCTAATGTAACTGTGGTAAGTTCAGGCGGTAACGTCACAGTTGGCGTTGGCGGAACCGCAAACGTGGCTGTATTTGCCACAACTGGTGAATATGTTACTGGCGTGATCTCAGCAACTGGCAATATCACAGGTGGTAACATATTGACTGCTGGTTTGATATCAGCAACTTCAACAATCACCAGTGCAGCTAACATAACCGGTGGTAATGTCCTAACAGGTGGGCTTGTTAGTGCCACAAGCACAATCACATCAGCCGCAAATATCACAGGTGGTAACGTATTGACCAGCGGCTTAGTCTCCGCAACTGGTAATGTGTCTGGCAACTTCTTTGTTGGTAATGGCCGGGTCACGACGGGTATACTGTTCAGCAACACCAGTGACGCCACAACTGCCAGTCTCACAGTGGATGATTTTTATCTTAGTGCAATCACCGCTCTGTCAGTGACCAATTCAGGATCCCTTTACTATCTGTTTGACCAGTATTCAGGCAACAATCCCACTATCTATGCAGTGGCTGGGTCAACCCTGGCATTTAGATTGGCAGTGACAGGACATCCATTCTTGATTCAAAATGTCGGAGCCAACTACAGCACAGGACTCAATCATGTGACCACAACAGGCACAGTCGTAACTGATTCGTCTGCACAGGGGAAAGTTACAGGTACATTGTATTGGAAAATACCCGGCAATGCTGTGGGCAACTACACTTACCAGTGCTCCATACACGGAGGCATGGTGGGAAATATTGTGGTCAGTAGTCCAACTGCGGGGTCATTTACATCGTTAATAGTTACTGGTAATATCACTGGTGGCAATTTATTGACAGGTGGATTAATCAGTTCAACTGGTACTATTACTGGCTCTAGTCATTTGGGTGCAGTGGTTAGTGTAACGGCCAACGTTACAGGTGGTAATGTACTAACTGCTGGATTGATATCAGCAACATCAACCATTACCAGTGCGGCAAATATCACAGGTGGTAATGTTTTATTTGGATCAGGTATTGTTTCCGGTACTGGTAATATCTATGGCGGAAATATTATTGGTACACTAGCACCTACAACGTTAGTTGCAAGTGGTAATATAACTGGTGGTAACTTGCTGACAGGTGGCTTGATCAGTGCTACTGCCAATATCACAGGTGGTAATGTGTTAACTGCTGGATTGATTTCAGCAACATCAACCATTACCTCAGCAGCCAACATCACAGGTGGTAACATCTTGACTGCTGGCTTAATTTCAGCCACAGGAACTATTACTTCAGCAGACAATCTGAGTCTAACCGGTAATATTGTTGACATAGGTGAACTGTGGATCAATACCACAGCCAATGGTAACATCAACTTGAACGTGAATGGAACAGGACAAACCAACATACCCACTGGCATACTCAGTGTCACAGGTAACGTTCAAAGTGGCAACTTGAGAACAGCAGGTTTGATTTCAGCAACTGGTAATATCACAGGTGGCAACTTGATTGGTATCTACGCCAATGGTACCAGCAACATCAGTATTCCCACTATCAGCGCAAACATACTGTTTAGCACTGCGGGTAATGCCAACGTTCTGGTCATAGCCAACACAGGTATTGTGGCCAACGTGCTGGCACCCACCACAGCAACTCCTGCCAATGGTGTGGGTTATATAGGCCTGCCAGTTAGTTCAATAACTGGTACAGGCACCTTGACCATTGTAGATGCTGGCAAACTGGTTTATGTCACCGCAGCCAGCCAGACTGTGACCATACCTGCCAATGGTTCAGTGGCATTCCCCATAGGAACTGCTGTGACATTCATTGCAGGCCCGAGTGCTACCACAGTACTCATTGCCATCACAACAGACACCATGTACCTAGGAGGCATCGGAACAACAGGCACAAGAACCCTGGCTGCATACGGTATGGCCACTGCGGTCAAGGTGGCAAGCACCACGTGGTTTATTAACGGAACAGGGCTAACATAATGAGTGGAGCAATCGGCGGACTATTGAGCAGTTTCAGTATTAGACCAACGGCTTCGTTGGTGATGAATTTGGATGCCACTGTTGGAGCCATGCCCGGCTCCAACATCACAACCAGTGCCAGTTTTGACGGTTCAACACAACGTCTAAGCACCACCGGATCACTTGCAACTGGCATTACCGAAGGCACAAATATGGGCACTGGCAATTTTACCTGGGAGTGTTGGGTTAGGGCCACTGCCAACGTTGGTTATGGAACATTTATAGACACTCGTGGCAGCAAAACAGGATACTCAGCAGTGGATACAGATGGTGTGTATTTTGGTCTAGATAATAACACACTTTATCCCACATACTTTCAAAGCACAGCCTTAATTACTTCTTCAATTGCATTGACCGTAAACACCTGGACACATGTGGCTGTGATAAGAAATTCAGGCACAACCACATTGTATGTGGGCGGAGTAAGTGGCGGCACTTATGTGGACAATTTGGATCTGTCAGCACCTTATGTCAACATAGGTGGCGGTGCCACCTATTCAGACGATTTTGCTGGACAAATATCCAATCTGCGCATGGTAAAAGGCACAGCAGTCTACACCGCTGGTTTTGTTCCACCAACAACCACACTCAGAGCCATTGCTGGCACAAATTTGTTGTTGCCGCTCACTGCCACAGTGTTTACAGACATGTCCTCAAACTTGCTTGCAATAACGAATACCGGAACAGTGATAACCACAGCACAAGCACCAACACTTGCCGCAGCCACAACAGACTTCACAGGAACATACACCATTACCACAACCAATGCAGGCGCTACTATTGCCTACAGCAGTGCCAACGGTGGCGTGTTTAGAAAAAGTACCAGTTTGGGCACAGACTCCATGATAGTTGGTCCAAACTATGTTACTTCACAAAGTTACACTGTGTTTATGGCCTACAAAATATCCGCAACTTCGGCTGGTAGATTGTTGAACACTAACAGTGAAGCAAGTAAAGATTGGTTGTTTGGAGCCTACAATGGTTATCCCAAAGCGTTCTATCCCAACTTCTCAGTAAACTTGCCAGGATCAGGCGCTGACACTGTGTGGCATTTTGCATGGGGCACATTCAACACTGGCACAAGTCTGGGACAACTGTACACCGCAACCAGCACTCAACCCACCAGCACATCGTTTACAGGCACCAATAGTGGCGGTGGTGGATTTAACCAGTTGAGATTGTTCAGTCGCTCAGGTGGCGTTGAAGTACAAACTGCCGACATAGGAATGATCAGAGTGTACAATGGTGTGGTGACTTTGGCTCAAGTTCAATCACAGTATGCAGCCTTCAAGGCAAGATTTGGATACTAACAACAGTATCCATAAATAAACTATCATGCAAACACACAACCGACATGGCGTCCGCGATCGGGATCTTTTCAAAGATCACACCGACTACTGGCAGGTGGCCGACAATATCCGCGACATCTACATGAGTGAAGGCAGTTTAACTACCCTGCTGGACTTTGAGCGTGTGCTGGACGAAGTAGATATCTATGCTTTTAAAAACTGGGAAATTGGGGAACTTGTGGACGGCCCCGAAATTGGCAAATACCGTGTGACCTGCACCTTTATGTGGCCGCTAAAAATGATGCCTGATCCCCGGGGCGGCCGCAGATTGCTGGCGTTTGACTGCGAAGTTGAATATCAGCGTAAAGAAATAAAGATTCCCATTAAGATCACAGATCCTAGCGATTATCGCCCGGGCACCAAAAAGGCCAAATTGGTAACAAAAGATGTGTGGCTGGTCACAATCACCATGCCCAAGGCTCTGATGAATGATATCCGCACAGGATCAATTGAAATGGAAGATCAGGACATTGATCTAGACGAACTAGATCAAGCCTACGAACAAGATTTGGACAAAGAAGAGTCGCAGAGCGATGAACAAGCCCAAGAGGCCCAGCAATCCCTTCAACAACAGCCGGGCACTGCACCCGGCCCTGCCTTTTAACGGTTAAACATAATATGATGAACAAAATGCTTAACAACCCATTTGATCCTGCACAACCTTTGTTGCTCGAGGGCCTGCAATACAAAGACCTAGAGGGCATGATGAAGCCCACTATTCACGTGGACGAATTTGCTGCCAAAATGGGTGATGACGATGATATCATTGTGTTATCATTCTTTGTGCGTGATTTATCAGCCGCTAAAGATCTAGTGGCCTGGTTTGAAAAGGGCTATGACTTTGTGCTGGACGCCGATCGTTCGCCAGGTGAAATCAAACCCAGCCGTTATCTAGTGTATCTTGAACTGCGTCGACGTAGATCGGCACCACAGCACGTACAAACGCTGTTGGATGATTTGTCAACACTAACAGAATTTGATCCAGAAGAATGGCGTATGCATTATGAAGGTCGAGAGCATGACTGGTCAGAAGAAACCTTTAGAGAATTGGTACCATTAACTCCCGATGCATATCGTGCCAACCACGAAGATGATCTAAATGAAGTACGCACAGCGGCAGGACTGGCACCCAAACGCATTCACGACAAATTGTCCGACGATGCAAAGTCACTACAATCAATGGCAGGAATAAGATAATGAAAATAAATGACATACTGGTAGAATTTGCACCCTCAGGTGACAGCGGCGGCTCAGGAGACTATTTCCAAGCCCTAGCCTCAGCCTGGTACAATGGTACCTTTGATAGTGGCAGTCTGCAAAAAGGTATCAAGAGTCAACAAGATGTAGAGCAACTACTGCAACGTGGCATCATTGGTCCCGACGGTGTCACACGCAAGTACGGAATAGATTACAACTCAACCTTTGACGGTGTGGTCATATCCAGTGATGACTACTATGAACATGCTGACCATGACGAGACCGACAGTCGTACAGGCAAACCATTTGGCCCATATGACTACATGGAATTTGGGGACGAAGAACTGGACGAATCGGCCAAATACCGTGACCCCAAGTACAAAGATCAGTTGTACACTCAAGAACCACCAGATTATAACAACACCCGTGAATATGATAATGCCATGTTTAACCCAAAACCCAAAGACTATCCAGGTAGAAAAGAACTGCCCGGTGGTGGAGAATATGACCGCACTGACCCACTAGTTCGAGGCGCAGGCATTGGACGCTCAGGAATCAAAAACAACATCTTGGATCGAGGCAAGCGTAAAGGCCTGCCATCGCGAGATCAGATCACCAGTTTGAAGCAAAGCATTCGAGACATTAGTGGTAGACACACACGTGCCAATCTACCTGAGCAAGGCATGGCGGAAGGCGACTTAAATGAAAAGAGCACAAGCCAAGCACAGTTCCGTACAATGGCAGCGGCCGCACATGATCCTGAATTTGCAAAAAAGGTTGGTATTAAACAAAGTGTAGCACGAGAGTTTAATCGTGCTGATACGGGTCAAGACTATAAAGATTTACCCAAAAAGGCCACTGAAGGCGCTACTGTCACAACAACTCCCGGATCTATAGAGCCAGGTGGGGCAGTGGACAATTTCAAACAACAAATGGCCAATAACACCGAGCGCGATATGGCAGAAGGCAACCGGAAGCCTGAGCCGCCAGAAGCCGACTACGGTGATGATTATCAAGACATGGTCAAACGTGTGAAAAAGTTGGCAGGACTAGGTCCATTAAAGACTCAATACGATCCTGCCCGGCGTGTGTACAAGAACATGCCCACGGCGGTGCAACCTAAAAAATGACAAGACGAACAGCAACCGGTCGAGCAGTTCCTGTGCTACAAGGTTCAGCAGGCCCCACGGTACCCAACCCCAAAATTGCACAGCAACCCATCCCCCCACAACAGCCCATGGCACGCCTGCCACAGCCTGTGATCTCAATGGGCCTGGGACTTAAACTAAACCCATGAGAGCCAACGAATTCGTCACTGAAAAAAAGCGCATGAAGCGACTGAAAGAACTCACATTCATGGGCATGAGTCCTTGCACCAAAGACTGTTCAGGACACCGTGCAGGCTACCGATGGTCAAAAGCACGTGGCGGCGTTAGCACAGCGTCATGGTCAAACAGTTTCAACAAGGGTGCCGAAATAGCCAAAGCCGGCTATTAACGATGCCACTCTGCGTATAAACGCACAACACTCTTGCCCAGGCTAGCGCCTGATTCTACCTGGGCATTTTCTTGACGGAAGCCATGCTTGTCTGCGAGTTTGTTTAGATATTCCAGTGTCCAGGGAAAGAATGGAATCTGTTGGCATGCGGAGTCTGCATGATCCTGGCGACCTGGGTTAAGGCGCCAGTATATTCTGGCACAAGGTTTCAACAAAGAAACCACTTTGGCAACCTGGAGTTCTATTGTGTCACGAGAACCAAAGTTAATTGATCCCAAACAAGTGGCAACATCAAACAGTTGATCTGTTTCGAATTGTTCTATTGTGCAATGCACATCTGCTTGTTCAAACGCAGGGTCAATACCCACAACATTTGGTAACAATGCTCGAAAAGGATTTTGTCCACACCCAATATCCAGCACCTGCTCATGTGATGCAATTTTTTGTGCTATAACACTAGGGCCACTATAAGTATGTATATTACTGTTGGGTTTCCACTTCGTTGAGAAGTATTCATTTAATAAAGATTGATTATGCATAGACTTTTAATTATCGCGCTAGCCGTGCTGTTCACTAATATTGCTCTGGCCTGGCAGCCCACTCGACCTGTCACTGTGTTGTTGGGATTTGCACCAGGATCAGGCAATGAAATTTCTTTTAGAAAAGTCAGCCAGATTGTGCAACAAAACAATCCCGGAGTATATTTTGTAATTGAACATCGCCCGGGCGCTGATGCTGTGATTGCACAAAACTTGTTGGCTCAGGCCCGTGCTGATGGGCACACCATTAGTGTTCCCAGTCACATGAGTTTCTTTGTGACCAATGATGTATGGCAAAAAGATCTAAAGAAATGGACTCAAAATGATTTTGTCAACGTTGTGGCACTGGGGCAAAGCCCACTGGCCCTGGTGGCCACAAAAAATTCTGTAGTAGATACGCCACAACAATTCAAAGCCTTGGTAACCCTGGCACCCAGACCCATAAGTGTGGCCATTGGCGGCGGCGCACATCAAATGGCCTATGAGTATATGATTTACAGTTTTGGAGCCGACAAAGATCGTGTGGTCAATATCAGATATCCCGGGCCTGCACAAGCAGTGGCAGCAGTGGCAGCAGAAACCACAGAGTTTGGCATCATGCCTGTGGCCATTGCCAGACCCTTGATAGATGCCGGACGAGTTAAATTAATTGGGCTGACAGGATCACATGTACTGGAAAAACTACCACGTGCTCCATTGCTAAGTGAAACAGTACCAGGTATCAGTGTGTACGCCGGATGGATTGTGAGTTTGCCCGGTACAGCACCAAAAAATGTAGTAGAGTGGTATCAACAAGAGTTTGCACGAGCAATTAAATCATCGGAGTATCAAACCTGGGCAGTGGACAACTATATTTTCATAGATCCAAAACAACTCACAGCCCGTGGTGTTGCCGAATACGGCAGCAGATTGGCCAAGAGTTTTGAACCCATTATAAAGAATTTAAAATGAAACGTGTGTTTGTAACAGGAGCACCGGGCTCCAAATGGAGCAGTGTGGTGAAAAATATCTACTTCAGTGCCAGTGTGGATCGCTCAGACCATACTGATCATCGCACCTATCAAGGCAGTCTGCACCTGGGGAGTTATTTTGACCCTGGCATGGAATTTGGCCGATTTTTTCATAGATTACCGGAATTTGATCTTTATGACTGTGAAACTGAATTTGATGCGCCTTTTTCGGGCACGGGTGTGCGTATCATTAAATCACATGTGTTTGCCAATCATATTGACTTTTTAAAACAAACATGGCCTGACACTCCCATAGTATTGGTGTATAGAAGCACAGATGCTTGTTTGGGTTGGTGGGTGCGCTGTGGTGGATTTGATATTACCTATCCAGACTATCGGGAATATTATAAAGATCTGCCAACCATGGGCCGCCTGATTGAAGAACAAAACAAAGGCATTGACACAGCCTGGCACAGGTACAGCGGTACTGAACCAAAAAACAATGTTGAACTGGCCGGTGCTCTGGGCCTAGATTGCCCACCACTAGACCATGTGCAAAATTATCAGTCGAATGACATAAAAGTAAAAGTAATATAAACATACCTAATGTACATGTATACTGGGCTTGGATAGGCTAATTGCAGTCGCAACTAAATAGTTGATGTGGATTTTACATTTTCTTCCCGACAGCGTTATTGTATGGTTCTGCAATATTCTATTGCTAGTAGGCATTACAGCAACCATTGTAGGCTTTGTTGCGCATCGCGTCCCCGGGCTCTGGCCGTATCAACTGGGCTTTAAACTGGCCGGCATTGCACTGCTGGTACTGGGTGTTTACTTTCGTGGCGGGCTTGCTGTAGAACAAGAATGGCGTGAGCGTGTGGCAGCTGTAGAGGCAAAACTTGCTGCGGCCGAAAAGGCCTCTGCTGAAGCCAATACCCAAATAGAATCGAAGTCACAAAAGAAAACAACAGAAATACGTCAACGCACAACATATATCCGGCAATACGTGGATCGTGAAGTTGTTCGATACGATGCTGGTTGTACTATCCCTGAACCATTTGTTCGGGCGCATAATGACGCCGCAGAGGCAACAGGAAAGCAGCCATGAGATATAGAGAAATACTAGAAGCCTGTTGGACTGGATATCGTCGACAGGGCATGAAGAAAAAAGGCTCCCGAATGGTGCCCAACTGTGTGCCTGTGAGTGAAGACGAAACCGAAAGTTCTGACCAAGTTCGCAGAATACAACAAATGCTAAATCAACAATACCGTGCTAACCTGGATGTGGATGGTGTGATGGGTCCGCTGACTGTGCAGAGTATAAAGAAGTTTTTGCCGTCAGCAGGTGTAAAAGGCGCACCTGACCCCGACAGAACTACGGCTGTGCAGGGATATGAAAAGAAAATGTCCACACAAGAACTTGAAGAAAATCTTCGAGACTGGTTTAAAGAAAAATGGGTAAGGTTTGGCCCTGATGGCAAGATACGTGGGGATTGTGCCAGAGGTAGTTCAAAAGAAGGCAAGCCCAAATGTTTGCCACAGGCCAAAGCACATGCACTGGGTAAAAAAGGTCGTGCATCAGCCGCGGCCCGCAAACGCCGGGATGATCCCAATCCCAACCGATCGGGTGCAGCCATAAATGTAAGTACTAAAGGAAAACGCAAATGAGATTTAGAGACATTGTAAATGAATCACCAGAGTCATGCCCACATTGTGGCGGACCCATGTTCAGTGAAATGGTCATGATGGAAAAGAAAGATGCCTGTTACTACAAGGTCAAAGCGTCGGCAAAAGTATGGCCGTCAGCCTATGCGTCAGGTCGCCTAGTACAATGCCGCAAAAAAGGCGCGGCCAACTATGGCAACAAAAGTGAAAGCATGGAGGAAGGCGGTGGTGCGCAACAGGCTGCCATTGCCATTGCCAAGCGCGAGTCAGGCAAGTACAATAAAGACGGCGACCGCATACATGAAGAGTCAGACAGCAAGTGTCCGCCGGCCACTCAAGATATTACACTGAATCTCAAGAACAGACAAAAAGCCATTGATGAATATGGCTATGGTCCGCTCAATCCCGACATGCCCAACCGCAAGTTTTGGATGGCCAAACAGGACGAATGGAACCTAGACTCTCCGGAAGAAGCCAAATCTAGCCTGTGTGGCAACTGTGCGGCATTTGATCAGCGTCGAGACACACTGGACTGCATTGCACAAGGCATAGGATCTGATCAGGGTGCAGACGATCCCACTATTGACGCTGGTGATCTAGGCTACTGTAGATTTTTAAAATTCAAGTGTGCCAGCCGCAGAACCTGCGATGCCTGGGTCACAGGTGGACCTTTGCGTGACAAAGAACCGGAAGCACAAGAACCACTGTCTGAAAAGTGGAGTCAAAAATACAAGGGTTCAATCAACTGCAGCCACCCAAAAGGATTCTCACAAAAGGCTCATTGCGCCGGCAAGAACAAACACAATGAATCCGTTGAAATGGAAATGACCTGTGAAGACTGCGGCATGTGCGAGACACACGGTGATCATTCACGTGACACGCTAGATGAAGCCTGTTGGAAGGGCTATCACAAAGAAGGCAACAAAGAACTGTTTGGCAAACGTGTGCCTAACTGTGTAAAGAACACCAACGAAGACCAGGAGATGAACATGGATGAACTAAGCAGAATTCTTGAACTGGGCACAGGCTTGAGTACACAAGCCAGGGCTGAACTGCATGAAGAATTTGATTTAATTGAATCAATTATTGAAACAATTGCTGAACACAATGGCGTGGATTCAGAAGTTTTATGGGAAGATTTGGAAACATTAACTGAAGATGAACTTTATGTGTTTGCTGTGACATCACAGCCCATCATGGAGTCAGAAGCCTGGCAAAAGGCCAACAAGCGTGACAAAACAGATGGCATGAGTCAAAAGGCAGTTAATACATATCGCAGAGAGCATCCGGGATCCAAACTAAAGACTGCTGTTACTACCAAGCCTTCAAAACTTAAAAAAGGAAGCAAAGCCTCAAAGCGTCGCAAAAGTTATTGCAGTCGTAGCCGTGGTCAAATGAAGATGCACAGTATTTCATGTGCCAAGACGCCAGACAAGGCCATTTGCAAAGCACGTAGACGTTGGAACTGCTAAAATGAAATACGCCGTAATACTTGCTTTGGTATTGTCAGGATGCAGTGCCGTAGTGCCTGTCACTGCGCGGTTTCCTGAACCTCCGGGCCGGGGCGCAATGACTGCATGTCCAGCATTGCAGAAACTTAAAGACGATGCAAAACTAAGTGATGTTGCCAACACTGTGACAGTGAACTACGGTACCTACTACGAGTGTGCTGTGCGAGCAGATGCTTGGCAAGAATGGTATCAGATACAAAAAATCATACATGAAGGAGCCCAAAAATGAGCACAATCTTGATACTAGACCAATTAAAACAAATGGTCAAGAACCCACATATCGATCACTGGTATGCTGTACTAGAGCAATTGCTAGATGATTATGATATCAACACACCCTTGCGTGTGGCACATTTCATAGCACAATGTGCTCACGAGTCAGGGAATTTTGTTTTTATCAAAGAAAATCTCAACTACAAGGCTGCAAGCCTACAAAAGACATTTGCCAAGTATTTCCCCACAGCAGAATTGGCCGCACAATATGCCAACAAACCTGAGCGGATTGCCAACAGAGTGTATGCTTCAAGAATGGGTAACGGACCCGAAGCGTCAGGTGACGGATTCCGTTACTGTGGGCGTGGACTCATACAACTCACAGGCCGAGACAATTACACATTCTTTGCAGGTAGTCTAGGCATCACAGTGGAAGAAGCCTCGGAATACTTGGCCACATTTGAAGGTGCCGCACAATCAGCCTGTTGGTTCTGGGAACAGAACAATCTAAATCGCTTTGCTGACGCAAATGACGTCAAAGGACTAACACGTGCCATCAACGGTGGCTACATTGGCTTGGACGATCGCATCAGCCATACGGAACATGCATTACACATACTAGGAGCATGACATGGCAGAAGAACAAAAACAAATAAACGAGTCAGAAAAGAAAAAAGAAGATTGGATGAATTCAAAATGGCGTCCAATGATGGGCTGGAGTTACATGCTGACCTGTATTGCAGACTTTGTGATATTTCCTGTGCTGTGGTCAGTGCTACAGGCCATCTCAAAAGGTCAGGTCAACGTGCAGTGGCAACCCATCACACTACAAGGCGCAGGCTTGTACCACATTGCCATGGGCGCTGTGCTGGGCATTGCAGCCTATGGTCGCACACAAGAAAAACTAGGAGGAGCCAACAATGGAGGATTACCCACACCAGTCAGCGGAGGAACAACCTATACACCCCCGGCAGCAGTCCCTCAACCCAGCGCACCCGCAGCCTCAGGATTTGGCAGCGCACCAACAACAGGCTTTGGTAGCAGTGCAGGCGTTGGAGCGCCAGCGGCTGAAGTCACTACAGGATTTGGTGGAAAACCCGCCCCTGTGATACCACCGTTCCCGGAACGATAACAACAAGGAGAAAACTATGGCAACCAAGAAATCAGAAATCAACGAGAATCTCACATCAGCAGTGAGTGAAGTAATAGAGGGTCAAATCACCGGCAAGAAATGGTACTACAGCAAGACATTTTGGGCCAACATCATAGCAGGCGTGGCAGTGATAGCACAGGCCAGTTATGGCTTTGTGTTGCCTGTGGAATATCAAATGGTGGCACTGAGTTTGGTAAACATGGGTCTACGCAAGATCTCTTCAGGGGAAATCACATGGTAACGCATATGAAAAATGTGATGTTTATAGCAGGCCTAATGTTTTGTGTACCAGCCTTGGCCGCTGATTCTCATGCAGCCGACGTGGCACGAGCAGAGGCTGCCAAAGCACAGAAAGAAACCAAAAAGGTATGTGTAGATCAAATGAAAGACGGCAAGCCTGTAAAGGATGCCAAAGGTGTAACACAACAGACCTGTAAAGAAGTCAAGCAACACAAGAAACTAGAAGTCGAAAAGAAATAATAGACACTAGCCCCCAAGTCCTGTATAATTAAAACATACAGGACTTTTTCATGCCCGATCACTATGCCGCACTAGGTGTGTCCCGAACCGCTAGCCCAGATGAAATCAAACGTGCTTTTCGCAAGCTGGCCAGCCAGCATCACCCTGACAAAGGTGGTGACACGCAGAAGTTTCAAGAGATACAGGCCGCCTATGACACACTAGGCGATGCTGCCAAACGATCTCAGTACAACAATCCTGCTCCACAATTTGCTGGCATGCCCGGTAGCGCACAGTTCAACATGGGCGATATCTTCAGTCAGATGTTTGGTGGGCATCCAGGCTTTGCTCAACAGCACCCGCGGCGCAATCACATGCGAATGAGTCTGTGGATCACCCTAAAGGATGTGTCAACAGGCGGGCACAGACAGGTGGCAGTGGGATCACCGCAAGGTCAAAGCACTATAGAAATAGACGTACCACAAGGCATCAATGACGGAGACATGGTGCAGTATCAAGGTCTTGCCCCAGGCGGGCAAGACCTGGTGATTGAATTTAGAATACACCCACACCCACAGTTCCGTCGTGATGGCCTGAACCTGACTGTGGACTACAAGGCCTCAGTTTGGGACATGATTCTGGGTGGAGACACCACTGTGGTCAGTCTGGATGGCACCGAACTGGTGGTTACTATCCCCCCACTCACAGACAACAGCACCACACTGCGCCTGCGTGGACGCGGCTTGCGAGATCGAAAAGGTGCTGTAGGAGATCTTTTTGTGCGATTGCAGGCCCAGTTGCCCAGTTCGATTAGTCCAGAATTGTCTCAAGCCATACAACAGCATAGATAATATTGTCAGAACCATTGCTACATAACACAGTAAGTAGTATAATAACACATAGGAACTCAACTCAAACACCATGCAAGAAAATCCCGAAATCAAAAAGATCATTGAAGGCTCAGTTAAAATTGCTCAGGACTTTGGTCATGAGTACGTCACAACCGAACACCTGTTGTTGAGTCTTGTGCGTCATGACCCATTTCGCAAATGCCTGGATGCATTTGGGGCAGAAGCAGATCAACTGGACACAGAGATTGAGCACTATCTGATTAGTCAGATGCACTTGATTTCAGACACTCCGGAAACACAGCCACGGCGCACAGTGGCGCTGGAACGCATATTCAATCGTGCCAACGTGCAGGTGATGTTTACCGGCAGGCGAGCCATTGCCACTATTGACATGTATCTTTCGATCATGAGCGAGACCAACAGTCACGCACACTACTTCTTGCTCAAGTACGGGGTTAAAAAACAGGAGTTTGTGGACTTCTGGACCAAGAGTTACAAAACAGTGGCCGCAGAGTCCGGTATGAGTCATTCACAAGCAGATGAAATTCTCACCGAATACTGTGAGAACTTGAGTCAACGTGCTGAGAAGAGTCAACTGGAACCGCTAATTGGTCGTTCAGAAGAACTGCATGAAATGATCACTGTGCTGGCACGCCGTTTCAAGGCCAATGTGCTCATGGTGGGCGATCCTGGCGTGGGCAAGACTGCCATCATCGAAGGCCTGGCACAAGAGATTCATGCAGGTCGTGTGCCGGAGTTTATCAAGGGTTCAGAAGTATGGAGCCTGGAAATTGGGTCATTGCTGGCAGGATCAAAATATCGCGGAGAGTTTGAAGAAAAGTTCAAGGCAGTTATTAGTGCATTAGAAGCCAAAAAGAACTGTATCTTGTTCATAGACGAAGCACACACCATGAGTGGCGCAGGATCAGGCTCAAACTCAAGTCTGGACTTTGCCAACATGTTAAAACCCGCTATTACCAAGGGCAATTTAAAAGTAATTGCGTCAACCACCTGGGAAGAGTATTACGAGAGTTTTGAAAAGGATCGGGCGCTTATGCGTCGTTTCTACAGGTTGTCAATTGACGAACCGGATGCGATCACCACTGAACAGATCTTGATCGGACTCTCACCCCGACTGGAACAGTTCCACAATGTGCTGATTGAAACTGAAGCCATGACTGCCGCAGTGGAACTGGCCAATCGTTACATACACGATCGCAAGAACCCCGACAAATCCATTGACTTGATTGATGCGGCCTGTGCTAGAGAGCGTGTGAAAGACCTGGGCCTGGTAACTATTACCAAAGGCTTGATCGAGGAACAACTGGCCCGTGTGACAGGTGTACCCAAAGACAAACTACAAAACGAACGCTCAACCAAGATTGTGGAACTAGAAAGCAACATCAAGCAAAAGTTGTATGGACAGGATTCAGCAGTTGATTCAGTACTAGAACGTGTGTACATCAACTTTGCTGGTATTGCCAATGAAAAGAAACCCATGGCGTCATTCTTGTTCTTGGGCCCAACAGGTACAGGTAAAACAGAACTTGCACGATTACTTGCAGACAACTTGGATATGAAACTGCTGAAATATGACATGAGTGAGTTCCAAGAGCGTCACAGTGTCAGCGGGTTAATTGGTGCACCTCCGGGCTATGTGGGCTTTGAAGATGGTAACGTTGGCGGTGGCAAACTAATCTCCGATCTTAGCAAGAATCCCTTCTCAGTAATATTGTTTGATGAGATAGAGAAGGCTCACCCCGACGTTACCAACATCTTGCTACAAATGCTGGATGAAGGTGTTATTACCAGTAGCAATGGCAAAAAAGCCAACTGCAAGAACTGTATCATCATCATGACATCTAACCTAGGAGCACGGGACAGTGAAGCCAACAACATTGGCTTTGGAGACTTTGAGAAAACTGGTGAAGATGACCGGGCTCTCAAAGAGTTCTTCAAACCCGAACTGCGAAACCGTATCGATCAAATCTGCAAGTTTGTCAAATTGGACACACTGGCGGTCAAGAAAGTTGTGGTCAAGTTTGTGGACGAGCTCAAGACAAGTCTGCTGGCAAAAGGTATACGTCTCAATTTATCCGAATCAGTCGTTGACATGCTTGCTGACAAGGGCTACGATTCGAAGTTGGGTGCGAGACCACTTGCCCGCAAGATTGATGAACTTATTCGGGTACCACTAAGCAAGCGGATCTTGTTTGATCGACTGACTGAATGTGATATCACAGCAGATTTGGTCAACGACAAGATTGAGTTTGAAGTGGTACACAATGCTGTACCAGTAGTAGCAGATGATGGTATCATCAGGTTCCCAGATGTCTAAACCTGTTCTGGTTCCGCGTAGTACTTTATACTTTCACAAGTGGCAGTATGTGATCTTGTTCGTCTTGCCCGAAGCCAGTTTCTTGCGTGAACTCAAACACGAGCGGATAAATCAAAGTATTCGCTACCGGAACGAATGGATTGCTCGCCGTGGCGGTGCAAGACACATCACCCCAGAAGTTGAACAGACGTTGTATGATGCCTGTGACTATTTGTTGACTCGGGCCAACCCTTTCAAGAAAGTGGTGTGTGGCAACGGTCTTTGGTTGTACACCAATAACCTGGAAGACTTTGAAGACATAGTGACCATACCCACAGGTGAGATACTGTACATAAACCAAGCCGAAGTAACACTGACTGCCAATGCTGTGACACTGAAAAATCCGCGGCATGCATTTAGAACATACTTTAAAGACCGCTGGCTTTCCAATGATGAACTAGCAGTTTTGAGACGTTACTTTGATACCAGGCGAACAATATTTAGACTGGGGCCGGGATTTTCCAATTTGGTCACAGGCAGAAGAATGTGGATGATGAGCAACTACTTTGTAGATCACAACGAACCCAATGCTGATTTCTTGATCAACATGGCAGTTCCAGGCATCGTTAGAAAGACCCTGCCCATTATAGCCCGTGCTAAATAATATACTATGGCAAAAATACACGAAGAAATAGTTGTGATCAAACTATCAAAATTGGTCCGAGAGTCTGATGTTGGTGTTGAAATCGCCACGGACGACATTGTTTTGGCCCTGCAATCAGTGGCCGAAGAACTGGCTGGCGCAGGCATTGTGGTAGAAGCGGAACGAGCATAATGACAACATACGCCATTCTTGATACCACTGAATATGGTGTGCCTTCCGGCAACTACGACGGGTCAAGTCAAGACTGGATAAGCGATGCACGTCTGGCTTCAAACTACTATCGCGGTCAAGGCGGTGTGCAAACTGTGCTGTTTGACGTCACAGGCTTTGAAGGTGTACTAACATTAGAAGCCACCTTGGACTCAGACGCAGACTCGGCCAACTGGTTTGAAACTTTTATCTACGGCGACGGATCCACAACCCCGCTGACAGACTATCATCCCCAAACTGTAACAGGTAACTTTACCTGGATGCGTGTGCGTGTGGCGGGATTTTCCGGCGGCACAATCAACACAGTCACAATCACTTATTAAATTACAAATATGAACACAATACCAATAGAGGTTGACATCAGTACCAACCGTGCTGAGTGTGCATTGGGCGCACGAGTTTTTGTCAATGGCGTAAAAATCTATGATAACGCACATGTAACCGAAACACATCATTTTAGTCATGACATCAGCGACGAAGATGGTGAACATGAATTGTGCATTGAACTGTACGGTAAATTGCCAGAACATACCCAAATCAATGATGCCGGCGAAATCACCCAGGATGCTTTGCTGTCAGTGGCCAACATTCAAGTTGATGGAATTGATATCAGTCAGATATCTGCCAATCTAATAGAATATCATCACGATTTCAATGGCGGCCAGGCCGCAATTGTGGATCGGTTTTATGGTAACATGGGTTGCAACGGACAACTCAAACTTCAGTTTACCACCCCAATTTATCTCTGGCTGTTAGAAAATATGTAACGCTAAATACTCATTATGAGTACGATCGTTATCATGCCCGGGGGTTTCCACCCGTTCCACGCAGGCCATGCGGCCCTTTACAATTCAGCACGTAGAGCATTTCCTGATGCTGAAGTGTTTGTTGCCGCAACCAACGATACTAGTACAAGACCCTTTCCCTTTGCTGTGAAAGAAAAACTGGCCAAACTAGCCGGTGTAGATGCTGGACACTTTGTACAAGTCAAAAGCCCATTCCAGGCAAAAGAAATTACCAGTCGCTTTGATCCTGAATCAGATAGACTGATCTTTGTACGCTCGGAAAAAGACGCTGACAAACCACCACAAGCCGGTGGCGTAAAGAAAGATGGTAATCCATCATATCTACAACCATTGTTGGGTGCTACAAAACTAGAACCATTTGCTCGTCATGCTTACATGGCCTACTTGCCCACAGTGGAATTTGGCCCAGGCATGACGTCGGCTACAGAAATTCGCACAGCCTGGCCCTCCCTGAATGAAAAACGCAAGACTGCTCTGGTCATGAGCCTGTATCCTGACACACAAAAAAATCCCCGACTGGCTGCTAATGTTGTTGCAATGTTAGACACAGCCATTGGCAGTGAGTTGGCAGAGGGCAAAGATATCAATCCTCAAATGATTGATGTGTTTTATCGCCCGGTTCAGAACAGTCGTGCCCGACGTGTGGTAGCACAAAACATTCCTGCATCAGTACTAGATCGATTGTTGAAAAAACTCAGTGATAAATTTGGTGTGCCTGTTGAAAGTTTTGAATGGGAAAAGGCAGACACAGTGTCGGAGATGGATGGTCAAAACTTTGTGGGTGGCATGACTGCCAGTTATCAACGTAGAGAAAACCAGCCCGTGGACGAAGACTACATTGATGAAAAGTGGAGTCAAAAATATAAGAGCAGTATCAATTGTGCCAGCCCCAAAGGTTTTAGTCAAAAGGCCCACTGTGCTGGACGTAAAAAATGATCTTAGAAGACATTTTTACTCTAGACGAAAGTTCAGGCTCCAGCCTTGACGGCAGTTTCACTCGAGATCTTGTGTTCAGCAAACTTTGGCTCATGCGTGAACTGGCCCAGATACAGCCGCATGTGAGCACAATGTATGTGCTGGGATCCTGGTACGGAAACCTAGCACTGTTCTTAAATCGCTATCCCCAGGTCAAGGTTGATCACATTATCAACGTGGAAACTAATCAAGAACGACTGGATACCGGTGAACACATGCTAACACAAGCAGGTGCTGACAATGTCGAACACATGCTGAAAGATGCTAACCAACTGGACTATAGACAGTTGGGCCGTGATGGTGCGGTGGTCAACACCAGCCTCATTGATATCAAGGGCCGAGACTGGTTCGAAAACATTCCGCCGGGCACCCTAGTGGTCATGCAGGCACGTGATCAGGTTGACGATGAACAGTTTGCAGGACCTGGAGATATTGCGCAAAAGTTCCCACTTGACCAGGTGTTGTATTCGGGAAGTTTAGACTTGGAAGATCCTGAAACAGATTACACAAGATTCATGATCATTGGCATCAAATAGCTAGGAAAAAATTGTCGGGCATGCTATACTCTGTAAATAATACACAACTTTAATGGAGTAAACATGGCAGACGCCCAACCAACAACAACCCCGCCCACTAACCCTGCGGCAACCAATGCAACAAACATTCAGGTCAACATTGACTACTTGAGAACCACTCGTGTGCATATTTGTATGCCTTGCTATGGTGGTCAACTTACGGAATCCACATTCATGAGTTATATCAAGTGGTCAAATACTGCTCGCCAACTGGGTCTGGATTGGACTGTGGAAACCATGACCAATGAGAGTCTGATTAGCCGTGCTAGAAACACACTCACTGCCAAGTTCTTGCACAACAAAGAATCCACACACTTGATGTTCATTGATGCTGACATTGGCTGGGAACCCTGGCACCTGTTGGTCATGCTGGATGCACAAAAAGATGTCATCGGCGGTTTGTATCCCATGAAATCACTGCCGGTCAAATGGTGTGTGAACGGCATCCCTGGCATGGTTGAAGATCCCAACAGTTCACTTGTGGAGGTTTCTAAGACAGGCACAGGCTTTTTGCTGATCAAGCGTGATGTGTTTGAAAAATCAGATAGTCATCCTGCTGTACGTGCATTTGCCAACGACATTGGCCTACCCCCAGAGTTGAATCAGTACATGAAAACCTACTTTGATACCGCTGTGCGCGAAGGTCGCTACTACTCAGAAGACTGGACATTCTGTGAAAACTGGCGTGATCTAGGCGGTCAAGTTTGGGTTGACAAACGTGTGTTGTTGCGTCACACAGGCACTTATACATTTGACGGCAACGCACAAGAACAAGTGTTCCGGGATCTCAAAGCCATCTTTGAACCTGATTCAGGACCAGCGACTTCGGTGGTATCACCGGCTCAAGTGGCCAGTTTGCCCCCACCTGTGGCGCCGCCTGCAACTGAAGCCACAGTTATTGCCTCCAGCAAGAAGAAACTCAAGAAAGTAGCCAACAGCAAGTAACGGTAAATAAGAGTTCAATGAATATACTAGAACTCGACTCTTACGATCTTGCTGATACTGTGAAATTCCACGACCGTTTGAATCCACGGTTATGGAACGATCGGGAACATCTTCGCCCCGAAGTAAAAGCCAAACTCATGCAAGTTGCCCAAGACTTTCAGGAGTTTCTTGGTGTTCCTGATTTAGATGTCAAAGACATCACCATATCAGGATCCAACGCCGCATTCAATTACACACCTGCTTCGGACATTGATCTACACATTGTGATAGACATTCCTGACGTGGCACACGACGAAGTTTATCGTGAATTGTTCAATGCCAAAAAGTACCAGTACAACGACGAGCATGACATTCGCATACGCGATGCTGATGTCGAATTGTACGCACAAGATTCGGCTCAACCACATCACAGTCAAGGCATCTACAGTATATTAAATGATGCTTGGGTGAGTGTGCCCAAGCGCACTCGAGCCAAAATAGATGATGTCAGCACACGTAGCAAGTTCGAAGATCTAGCCGCACGTATTGACGAAGTGATCAAGAGTCAAGACATTGATCGCATGGACAGTCTCATGAAGAAAATCAAGACCATGCGTCAAACAGGCTTGGAAAAACAAGGCGAGTTCGGATCAGACAATCTTGCTTTCAAACTACTGCGCAACAACGGATACATCAAACGCTTGATTGATGCCAAACAGGCTGCGCGAGATCAAGAATTGAGCCTTGCTGAACTTGCAAGACCCCGACAACCGGTACGTTATGGCTTTGGTGAATCGCCAGATGGTGTGGACCCCACTACCAAGATGTTCCTGGAAGAACCTACGGACGAATCACCTGACGGTGTGAATCCCACCACTGCTATGTTCTTGACTGAAGTTGACACAGAGTCAGTAGTACAAGAGTTTATACAACACACAGCCGAGCGTCTGGGCATCCAACGCATACCCGAAATAGTTATACACCATGACCCGGACTGGTCAGAGTCAAATCAATCGTTTGGTATGTATGTGCCCGACCAACACAAACTGCATGTGAGTCTAGGTGATAGACACTTGCTGGACGTGTTGCGTACCACAGCACATGAACTGTGTCATTGTGCTCAACAGGAATCGGCACCCTTGCCCGACAACGCAGGCGACACCGGTAGTTCATGGGAGAACGAAGCAAATGCTGTGGCCGGTATCGTCATGAGAGACTTTGCCAATGCACATCCTGAATACTTCCAACAAAATTCTATCAAAGAATCAGCGTCCGGATACATTCCCACAAAAGCACAGGCTCGGGATCCAAGATATAGTATGGCACTGACCGTGGACATTAAACCTGGCCAAGTGGGCAAAGAAGCCAACAAACTGAATTTAAAAACAGATCGTCAAGGCCGGCCAGCACTGCTGATGAAGACTGCAAACTTGCAAGAAAGTCTTGCCCAAGAGTTTGAGTTGTTTGAAGCATCCAAGGGCCGAGAAGAACCCTGGGACAGAGATGGCTACGAGCCGCCAGGACCAGAGTTTCCACCACAGATGCCCGCAGGCACAACCAAGATTGATGTGACTGATCTAACCGATTGGTATAGAATAGGAATGGATATCTCTGACTTGGACGATGCCGAACCTGAAGATTACAATCAAGGCCCGCCACAAACAGTTGTTACATTTGCAAGTGATGAACTGGAACAACAATATCTTAAACAGTTCAAACGCCTTGGACTAAAAACACATGACATGGATCCGGATGTCAAAGGTGGCGAAGATGTCACTGGCAAACATCTACAACAAAAACTGTCCGAAGAGTTTGCTGTGTTTGAATCTCAAGACCTTTTTGAAATCAACATGGGTTCAAAGAATCTCCGTAAGGAAGCAGCCCGGACAGGTGCCATTGCCGGTATGGAATTTGAAATGATTGTGCCCAATGTTGAAGGTGGCGGCGGTGATGCCGACCAGGAGCCCGACTACGACTATGATCAACGTTGTCGTAGCATACAGGACGCATATGACTTTTTCTATGATGGTGATTTCAACAGTCGCCGCAGTTGCGATGAGATGCGTGACTCCATGCGCAACGACTATACAGAATGGTTGGATGAAAAGATTGCCTCAGACTGGGACAGTGGGGGCGAAGAATACATTGTGGAATGGATCAAAAACAATGTGGATGAATCCGAATGGAATCCAGATGATCTTGAAGGCGATGCCCGCAATCAAGCCCTGGAAGAATATGCCACTAATGTTCATGCTGATCCTGTGAGTGATCAATATCAAACAGCCTACGAAGAGTTCCATGAAGAAAATCAAGAATCATATGACGAGAGTGACTGGCTGGATGATGCAGATCTGAGCCGCATGAGGGAAATTGAAAATGCCTACAGCATGAGTTGGCCCCACTACTCTAGCGGTAGTAGTGGTGGCGAAGCCGAAATTTCTGACGTGGCACAAGAGTTTGAAAATGCCATAGGTCGTGACGTCAGAGCCAGCGACAACTACCATTCAGGCAGTACGTTGAGACCCAGTGTGGCCAACCAACGCTATATTGTAGAACCTGATGGCAGTTTAGACCCCGACAATCCCGGCGATCGAGGCCTAGAGTTTGTATCACCACCACTACCCATAGATGAGATACTTGGCGACTTGAACAAGGTCAAAGCCTGGGCCAAGGAATATGGTTGCTATACCAATGATTCAACAGGCTTACACATCAATATCTCAGTGCCAGGCTACAGTAGAGAAAACTTGGACTTTGTTAAACTAGCCCTGCTCATGGGCGACAAATATGTGCTGGATGCATTTGGTCGTACAGGTAACACCTACGCCAAGTCAGCCCTGGACATTGTTAAAAAAGCAGTGCGTGACAATCCTGACAACGCTGCCAAGTTACTGGACAAGATGAAGGGCAACCTAGATCAGTTGGCCAGCAAGGCCATACACTCAGGCATCACCAGCAAGTATACGTCAATCAACACCAAAGACGGACACATTGAATTCCGCTCGCCGGGCGGCGACTGGTTGGATCAAAACTTTGACCAGATCGAAAACACTTTACTACGTTTCACCGTGGCCATGAGTGCGGCCCTGAACCCTGATATGTATCGCCAAGAATACTTGACCAAACTCTACAAAATGTTGACTGAAAACAACCGAGATGATGACACTATCAAGTATTTCAGTGACTATGTGGCTGGCAAGATTCCCAAGGCCGCACTACGTAGTTTTGTCAAACAAGCACAGTTGCAACGCAACATCAAGCGTGGCAAGGCTACTGATCAAAAGCCCAATAATGGAACCTACGAACTGTTTGATAGACGTACTGGTGGGGCCATTCCTGACACTGAGTTCTCTGCCCGCAACGCAACAGATGTAGAAACAAGATTAAGCGACTACATCAATCATGGTCAACACGGACTGAGCACAGTAGATGCTCGCTTGTTGTTTAGTGCTAGACCTGTGGCTGCTCCAGCAGATGAACCTGACCAAGGTCCTTCGGCCAACAGTCTGCGACCCACGGGACCTGGACCTTGGGAAATCTACAACAGAGCAACTGGCAATAGTGTGATGAACCTCAATCAAAATAGTCAACCCATAACTGATCGTGCCCAAGCACAACGTCAAGCCATGGCACTTATTTCCACCGGACGACCCGGACAACACGATCTCTACGGTGTTAGAACGGTGGGCACAGACACTACGACCAACATAGGCACACAAACCGACATGGAAAACCGCCTGGGCTTGCCAAGTCAATCAGCCACGGCCAACTACGCAGTTGTGGATCGTGAAACTCTTGACCCGGTGTTTAGATTCCGGGCTGACGATCGCAGAGCGGCCAACAGAATATATGGAGAGTGGTTGGCAGCCGCAGGCCTGCCCTTAACCACTGAAGACTACGGATTCCAAGAGATTCGTCCACAGATTCCCGAAGTGCCCATGGATGTGGCGCAGAACTTCCCGGACCGGACCGATGGCCGCAACATTGATTACTCATTCAGAGACTTGTTTGGCAACACTGATCAGGCCAGTTCAGCACCAGCAGGCAATAGTTTTAGTGGACAGTGGCGAGTAATGATTGATGGAGAAGAAGTATGGCGCTTCCGTGGTGTAGGCAACAACCAAGGTGATGCCAACCGCATTGCTCAAACCTGGATCCAGGATCAACGTCGTCAAGGATCATTGTCCCCTGCACCGGGTGCCGATATCGAAGTGTTACCGGTCATGACAGAAGGCTTGACAGAATACAAAAACACCCCGTTGCAGGATTACAACGGCCTACAGTTCATGATCGATTCGAATCATCCATATCTACGTGTAAAGGCTTTTGCCCCAGGATCCGGACAACAACTAGCACAAGTGGACTTCAAAATTGATGATCAAGATGAATTACACCCAGAAGATTTACACGTGGAAGAACGCTGGCGTGGACAAGGCATTGCTAAAGTAATGTATGACTATGTCAAAAGCCAAGGGTATACCATACATCGTAGTTGGAGTCAAACTGATGCCGGCTCAGAATTTTGGAACAAGCATCGCGGCCAAAAAAGAGTCTGGGAACAAGGTGTGGCGGAAGAACAACTGGATGAACTATTCCAACCTGGTAAACAAAACTGGACTTGGAAGATCAAGGCTGATAATGAGGCCATTGCTAAATTTACAGTGGGTGATAGAGACTATGTATGGCAAGCATTTAGTCATTTTAGAGATGATAAACCACATAAATGGGAAATACAATTTCGTGTGGTAAAGCAATCAACTGACCCTGAAAAATTACAAGTATACGGTACAACAGGTACAGGGAACTCAGCAGAAGTAATGTCAAACGCAGTAGACATCATGCGTGAATTTCTACAATACTACGGTGACGGTGTGCAACAAATTGCATTTGACGCAAAAGAAAATAGTCGTATCGCACTATATAGAAAAATGATTCAAAGACTATTGATAAATTGGAATGCAGACGAAGATTACAGTTCAGAGTATGGATTAAGATTTACTTTGACCAGACCAAAATCCATGCCGCAAGGCTCGGACTTGCAAGAGATTGCGACCATGCCGGCTGATCAGTTTGCAGGCGGCAAGGACATGCTGGACTACATGCCACCGCCCAGTAAAAAACGCCTCAGGCCCTTGCCCGGCGGCACAGATCTCATGTATGCCATTGAAACCATGGGACCAGAAACTCGAGTGCAGATCGTGGATCCAGGCATGCCGGGTATTACCCGCCCCGTGGTGGTGGCTGTGCTGAATCTGGATCCAAGCAGTTTGCCCAACACAGTGCAGGTGGGATCAATCACAGTGGACGAAGACTATCGTGGTCGCGGCCTGGCCAAGTCCTTGTACGGCATTGTGCTGACCATCATGCGGAAGAATTTGGTTTCTGGTGACAGTCAAACACCCGGAGGTCGACGAAACTGGTTGA
>NZ_JBBAKG010000037.1:0-3387 GCF_040403615.1 Haliscomenobacter sp.
GTCTTATCTAATCCTCTGGCTCAAGAAAAATGATCACTTATTTTTGCCCCACTACATAGCTTTTAATAATCGTGTGAACCCAAAACTTTACCCATAAGAAACGATAGAAGTAATGTAACTCCCGGGATAGCCCAATTTTTCCAATTCGGCTTTCAGGTATTCGGCATCAGCTCTGCTCTTGAAGGTCTTTTTCGATTCAACGATCCAAACCTGTTCACAAGGCTGATAGCGTGCAACCAGACTGTTGTGGAAATGGTAACTGCGTGGATCAGTATCCCGCAAAACGGCCACTTGCACGCGGTATTCCAAATTGGTTTTGGTGTTAAAAACGGGCAAAGCCCTGGGTTTGGCTTTGGCATCGTAAGGGCTGGGCAGTTGGTCGCAGTAGACAGGCTTGGGTTTTACAGGGCTTTGGGCCTGACTTTTCACTGCGTTCAACGTAAAAAGACAAAATATTGGGAATAGGAACTTAGGAAACATGGGTTATACTTTAAAAATGGTATGAAGATTATGGTTTAGTGTAAGCAATTCTTTCCTTATAGTGGGGCAGAATGAACACTTATTGTTTTACCACCCCTTGAAAAAGAAGTTACCTGGTTTTTGACGGAAAAACGCTCAAAAGTATCTACATTTCCGTGCGAACTTTATTCGGTAATTCATTTTCAAAAGGACAATTGTTCTACCAAAAAAATTGTAGTTATGCTCAAAAAGTTGCCCTACCTATTGCTGCTCCTGGTGCTGAGCTTTAGCTGTTCACACAAAGTAGTGGTGTCAAACCAATCCGATGAGGCATTGCGTGCTGCGGCAGATGTGATTGCCCACAAGTACATCATCATTGATGGACACGTCGATCTACCTTTTCGGCTCAAGGTAACCAATTTTCAGCTTACACGGGAGTATATTGGTATCCCGGTTGAAACCAAAGAAGGGGATTTTGACTACGTGCGTGCTAAAAAAGGCGGCCTGAGTTGCCCTTTTATGTCCATTTACGTACCTTCTTCGTACCAATTGAACGGCAAAGCCAAATTGTTGGCCGATTCGTTGATTGACATGATCACGGGAATTGGCCGCGAAATTCCTGACAAGTTCAAGGTGGCGG
Source organism: Haliscomenobacter sp. (assembly GCF_040403615.1). Taxonomy (NCBI): domain Bacteria; kingdom Pseudomonadati; phylum Bacteroidota; class Saprospiria; order Saprospirales; family Haliscomenobacteraceae; genus Haliscomenobacter; species Haliscomenobacter sp. The sequence continues at coordinate 1,100 of NZ_JBBAKG010000037.1, forward strand.
TTTCTCCTGCGGAAGTCGAAGCCAATTTTAAACAAGGCCTGATTTCCTTGCCAATGGGCATGGAAAACGGTGCCCCGATCATGGACGATTTGGCCAATGTGGCCTATTTTCACCGCCGTGGCATCCGCTATATTACCTTGACACACGGCAAAGACAATCAAATTTGTGATTCTTCTTATGATACTACCGGAACCTGGAATGGATTGAGTGCCTTCGGGGAAAAAGTTGTGACGGAGATGAATCGGGTAGGGATCATGGTGGATGTATCCCATATTTCGGACAGCGCCTTCTTTGATGTGATCAAACTCAGCAAAGCACCGGTGATTGCTTCTCACTCCTCCTGCCGAAAGTTTACGCCAGGCTGGCAACGCAACATGAATGACGATCAACTGTTGGCTCTGGGCAAAAACGGTGGCGTGATTCAAATCAACTTCGGATCGACCTTTCTGGATTCAAAAATCCCGGAATACAACAACAAAAAACGCGACGAACTCAATGAGCTGTTGAAAAAAGCCGGACTGAAAGACACCGACCCCGCCGCCAAAACCATCATTGACGATTTTGGCAAAAAGAACCCGAAATTGTACGCAGATGTCAAAACGGTAGCTGACCACATCGATCACGTGGTGAAACTGATTGGCATTGAACATGTCGGTTTGGGTTCCGATTTCGATGGGGTAGGGGACTCCTTGCCCACCGGACTCAAAGACGTATCTCAATACCCGAATCTGATTGTTGAATTGCTGAAACGCGGCTACAGCGAAGAAGACATCGCCAAGATTTGCTCAAAAAACGTGCTGCGCGTATGGAAGGCAGTAGAAAAAGCAGCGGGAAAAAGTTGAAAAGTTTAGAGTTGAAAAGTTGAAGGGTTGAAATGTTACGGGAAACGCACGATTAGAAATCCTCTAAAGCAGGCTTCAATTTTGCATTGCCCACAACTCTTCAACCCTTCAACTTTTCAACCTTTCAACCTTTTAACTTTAAACCAATCCAATCTTTGTTCCATTCGGAATGACCGCCTTTTTCTTCAGAACCACGATGCCATCGCGGATCACGTAAGTGCTGGTTTCCATATTTTCCAAAGAAGAGTGTCCTTTGATGATTACGTTGTGGCCAATGCTGCAGTTTTTATCGATGATGGCGTCCTCGATGTAGCAATCCTTGCCAATGCCCATCGGAATTTCAGCAGCTTCGATCTGCTCCAGTGATTCGTAATAATCTGCACCCATCAGGATGGCGTTGTAAATCTCTGTTCCTTCTCCAACCCGTGAACGAATTCCTATTACTGCTTTGTCAATCTTTTTGGCGTGAATGATGCAACCTTCGGCGACCAAACTGCGGTTGAAGAGCGTACCATATATTTTGGTAGGTGCCAAAGGACGTGGCCTGGTGAACACCGTTGCGCTTTTGTCAAAAAGGTTAAAATCAGGAATCGGGTCGGTCAGTGCGATATTGGCTTCAAAGAAAGAAGCAATCGTACCAATATCTGTCCAGTAGCTGTCAAAAGCGTAACTGGCAAGTCGGAATTTGTTCTTGATGGCGTAAGGAATGATCTCTTTGCCAAAATCTGTCGCTTCTGGATTCTCCGCAAACAAGCGTTCCAGTACATCCCGCTTGAACACATAAATACCCATTGACGCCAGGTATTCTTTGCCTTGGGAAGTGTATTTTTCTTCAAGCGGAGAACTCCAATCAGCCAGTATGTCTTTTTTGGGCTTTTCGATAAAGTCCTGAATGTACTGTCCTTCATCCACTTTCAGGATGCCAAATTCAGAAGCATCTTTGGCTACCACGGGGATGGTCGCAATGGTAAGATCCGCTTCTTTGTCGATATGGTAGTAGGCAAACGCTTTAAAATCCATCTGATACAACTGATCACCAGACAAGATCAAGATGTAGTCGAAATCATGATTGACCAAGTGGTGCATGGATTGACGTACCGCATCAGCCGTGCCTTGAAACCAGTTGGGTGAATTCGGGGTTTGCTCTGCCGCCAAAATATCTACAAAGCCATGCGTAAACATGTCAAAAGCGTAGGTATTCTTGATGTGCTGGTTGAGCGAAGCCGAGTTGAATTGTGTCACCACAAACATTCTTCTCACCCCTGAGTTTAGGCAGTTGGAGATGGGAATATCGATGAGGCGATACTTTCCGGCAATGGGTACTGCTGGCTTGGAGCGTTGCTCGGTGAGTGGATAGAGCCGGGAGCCAGCGCCACCTCCGAGTATAAGAGCGATCATTTTCACTTCCATGTGATTTTGGTTGGAGTATGCGGTAAATCGTTATTG